>WQVT01000074.1 GCA_009785715.1 Acidimicrobiaceae bacterium
GAATTGAATCCGGTGGAACGAGGCGTCGATAGAGGTCGCGATGGCGCGGGCCAGAGACGTCTTGCCCACCCCGGGGACGTCTTCGATCAACAGGTGACCCTCCGCGAACAGGCACACGAGGCTCAGTTCGATCACCTCGCGTTTGCCACGAATGACCTGCCCGACCTGCTCGCTGAGCGCCTCGAATCGTGCCGCGAACCACTCCGCGCGTCCGTCGTCCGTGGCCGCGCCGCCGGTCCCTGCTGCGGTTTCAGACACGGCTGGATGCTATCCGGCACCTGGTCAACGCACCTACGCTGACGCGGCACTGAGCACACGGGGGGACAATGCCCACGAGCAGCGAGCAACTACAGGGCCTGGTCGACAGCTACCTCGAGGCGCTCGTAGGGCGGCGCGCCGACGATCTCCCGCTCGCCACCGACGTTCGCTTCACCGAGAACGGCATGCCTGTCTTATTCGGGATGCGATCTCAAGCGGCATGTTCGCCTACATCGAGCGGATTCGTGACCGGCGATATCCGTTATCGACGAGGAGCGTGGGCTCGCCATCGAGGCATTGCTCGACTTCTTCCCGTTCGGGATGCGCTCCGGCTGGGACGCCTGAGCATTTCCTCCTCAGGCGGGGGCCGCCTGCAGGTCAAACAGTTCGAGCACGGGAAGGATCGGGCGTGTCGCCCCGCGCAGGGCAACGTCGCAGCCTTGAGAGGCTGCGCGCCGGCAGTAGTTGGCCAACAGGTGCCCACATATCACATCGATGAACGACAGGTCATGCAGGTCGATGACAACCGACGGCCGGCTGATGTCCTCGGCGAGATGTTCAAATGCCCTACCCAGCATCTCCGCGGTAGCGATGTCCGCTTCCCCTCGGAGATACATCCCAACGCGATCGGCCTCGGCGACGAAAACGACGGCGAAATTGGCGCGGCTCTCCGGCATTCGCTCTCCTTTCGGCGAGTGTGCCTCGAACCCTGTCTACCCGACGTGGTCCCGCCCGTCAACGCAGGCGCAGACGGGCCCAGGTCGTCTTGCCGTCGGCCTGCGCCTCCATGTGCCACGAATCAGCAAGACGGTCTACGAGTTGCATGCCGAAACCCCCATCAGACTCCGCATCTGCGTGCATCACCGACGGCTCGACCGGACTCGTGTCCCGCACCCCCACCGCCAGTTCGGTATCGGAACGATGGATCAGGACCACGAACGGCCCCGGGGTGTGACGGACCGCGTTCGTCGCCATCTCCCCGGCGACGAGCACGGCGTCATCGACGTCCACCCGGCTGCCCTCGAGCGTTTCCCGGACGAACTGGCGCACCATCACCACGTCCCCGGGAACACCACGAAAACTCCTCGTGTAGTCATCAACCACAGCGGAGCGCCATCCCCATGGTCCGCCGTTACCCACCTGTCTGCCTATCTACCAAGGTGAATCAGGTGTCGACGCCTCAAGACCAGCGGTCGTAGCGGAGGACCTCCCCGAGAGGGCGGCGAGGCGCCGGCGAGAAGGTGTTCTCCCCTCGCAGATGGCCGACGGCCACCATCGCAGCCTGCTCGAAGCTCGCCGGCAGTTCGAGCAGCTCGGCGATCTCGGCCGCGTAGTGCAGCTGCGAGGTGACCAGGCAGCTGCCGAGCCCACGCAGACGGCAGGCAAGCTGGAAGCTCCATACCGCAGGGAAGATCGAGCCATAGGTGCTCCCGCGGGCATAGGCCGACGCCGGATCGAACCAGTCCTGGCGCTCGAAGCAGACAACGACGAGCACGGGGACGTCGCCGAGGTGCTCCCAGAAGACGCCGGACGACGCCAGCTTCCTGGCCGCCTGCAGATCGCCCGCCTCGGCTCGGGCGCGGACCCCGGCGGCGAAATCCTCATTGGCGAGCCGGTACAGCTCACCGATGCGGTGCCGGCGCGCCGCGTCGAGGACGACGACCCACCGCCACGCCTGGCCGTCGGCCCCGTTCGGCGCCTGCAACGCCACCTCGAGGCTCTCCTCGATGAGGCGGGGCTCGACCGGACGCCCGAGGTCTAGCCGTCGGCGGACCGACCGCGTCGTCGTGAGTAGTGTCTCTGCCTCAAGCACGCTCTTCCTCTTTAGGATGGAATGAATGCCGGTAGTGGTGACGATCGACGTCGAATTCGGGAACCGTCCGGGCCCGGATCCGCTCGCGACGCTGCAGCGCCTGCTCGACCTCCTCGACCGCCACCGAGCGCCGGCCACGTTCTTCGTCCAGGGTCGCTGGGCGAAGGCGCACCCCTCGCTCGTCGCCGACCTGGCACGCCGGGACCCGACCCTCGGCCTGCACGGCTACACGCACGTCGACTACCGGCGCCTCACCGACGACGGCGTCGCCGGCGAGCTGACCGACGGGCTCGCCGCGCTGCGCGCCGCCGCACCGGATCACAACATCCGCTACACCCGCCTGCCACACGGCTACGGCACGGCCGAGCCGCGCATCGCGGCGGCGATCGCCGCGCGGTCTCTGACGCCGGTCGGGTGGGACTTCTCGACCTTCGACTGGGACGACACGCTCGATCTCGCCCGGCGCGCCAGCCGGGCGAGCCGCGCGCTCGAGGAGAGCGGCGTCGTGCTGATGCACTCCTGGCCGGCGGCAACACCCGAGATCCTCGACCGCCTGCTCAGCGCGGCGCGTCCCGGCGACATCGTCTCCCTCGATGACGTCGAGTTGGGCGGCCGGCAGTCGACGGGGTGGACGGTGCATCGGGAGCGAACCGACCCGCCTCGCTGAGCGCCCGGCTCAGACCTCGTCGTGGTCGACCCAGAACTCCCCGCGAAGCCCGTTGATGATGCCGATGGCCACCATCGCCCCGGTGCCGGCCGTGATGACCGCTTGCGAGGGGAACCCGGCGACAACCCCGCAGGCGTAAACGCCCTCGACATTCGTCTTGCCCCACTTGTCGACCACGATGTTCGTCTGCACGTACGGCTGGATCGGGTCCACCGTGTCCAGGCCGAGCCCGTCGATGAACGGCGTCGGCGTCTGGCCCGACGCGATCACGAGCAGATCGCCGGCGATCGGGTCGCCGCCTGTCTCGGCGACGAAGCCGTTCTCGGTCGCCTTCAGCGCGTTGATCCTACCGTTGAACCAGGAAACCTTGTCAAAACCGTCGAGGAGTCCCTTGGTATACGCCAGCCAATCGTTCCCGACGACCGGTGGGACGCCGGGGTAATTGTGGAGGAGGCCCCGCTTCAGAATGCTGCGGTTCTGGTCCAGGACCGTCACGGTCAGCCCGGCCCGTGCAAGGAACAGCGCGCACGTCATGCCCGACGCGCCGCCACCCGCGATCAACACGTGTCGATCCGGCGTCGGGATCGGCGTCTCGGTATCACTCATCAGGGGTCATCCTTTCCAGCTGCGTCATTCGGCGGTGCATTCTGTCGCGGCGAGCTTGGTCGCGCCGACTTCGAGGGCGTCGCGCTCAGTGGCGATCCCGAGTTCGACGAGACGGCTCAACGCCACGGAGAGCTTCAAGTCGTGGACCTCGTTCGAGCCGATTGCGGCGCGGACCAGGGACTCCAGGTTGGGATATTGGGTGACGGTCCGGGGCGGTGACGGCGGCGTCGCCTCGAGGACGATCGCACACGTGGCGATGGCGTTGGCGAGCGCCTGCCACCAACCCTCGAGCAGCGGATCGTCGGGTACCCCGCCGAGGTCGCGCCGTCCGCTGACGAGGTAGGCGATCTCGGCGAGCGCGTGCAGACCGGTGACGGTGTGAATGGCGATGAACGAGTTCGGGTCTCGCCGGACGAGGTCCATCCCCTTGGCGGCGAGCGCCGCCACCTCGGGCATCTCCGCCTCCTCACCCGGACCGGCGAAGAACGCCGGCTCACCGGAGATGAAGTCGATCTGCTCGAAGACCGAGATCCCCTCCAGGTCCGCCGGGGTAGGCATGACCACGTCGCTCGGGGTCACCGCGCGCGGTCGCCCGGCGAAGAGGACCTCCCGCCTGGTCCGCAGGTACGCGAGGCCGCGGGCCATCTCCCGGGCGTCGGTGCGCAACGCGCCATAGGCCATCCGGATAATCGGGTGGAACGCGGCGCCGGCGAGTCCCGGGCCGAGCGAGACGATCTTCTCGAAGCCGCGCCTCCGCTCCTCCCGGTCTTCGCTCGCCAGGCGCTCGCCGATCTCCCGGTAGTGCGACTCCGACCAGCGGTAGAGGGGCGGATCGACGAGGGACTCCGCGAAGGCCTCCGGGAGCCGCTCGTTGATCCGTTCGGCGATCAGTTCCGCCTCGGCACCGGCGTACTCGAGCGCCTGCACCTCGAGCGGCAGGTGGAAGGTGAGCCCGTGCGCGTGGTCAGGGGGAAGGCCGCGCACGACGTCGGCGGAAATGTCGGTGTGGGCGTCGAAGAGACCCTTGACCATCAGCTCACCCCCGCGATGCGCCGCGCGACCTGCCGGCACCAACCGAACACCTCGTCAGCGAAGCACAGATCGATGAGCGCGGTCCGGAACGCGTTCCAATCCGCCCCGCGCTGCCAGGTCGGCGCTGACCGGGCGAACGCCTCCCACTCGGCGCGCAGCTCCGGTCCGAGGAACCAGTCGAGCTCTCCCTTCGGCGCGAGCCCGGCGAGCAGTGGCTTTGCGAGGAAGTGGGCGACAAGGCGCGCCCGGCCACGCGACGAGACGGCCTGCCACGACTCGGCAGGCGGCCACGCCTCCGGGCTGGCGGAACCACGGATCGGCTCGAAGGGTCGCTCGTAGGAGCGACCGGCGAGGAAGCCGACCGGGTCGGCCGCGATTCGTCGCACCGACGTCGTCACCGCGGGCTCGCGGACCCGCCCGGTCGACCAACCGCTCATCCGGGCGCGGAGCCCGAAGTCCCAGTCGTCCCCGGGAACGATCCGGCGCGTTCCCTCGACGACCGCCGTCGGCTGCAGGTACCACGTGTTCGCCCTGGCGACCTCGATCGAGACGGCGTGGTTGCAGCCGCCGACATTGACGAGGCCGACGAAGTGCTCGTACAGACCGGTATCGGACCACATCCACTCGCTGGCGGCCTCGACGTCGGCGGGCAGCGGTGCCTCATCGCCCACCGGGGCGAAGATCGCCGGTCCGCCGAGGATGTCCGCGTCGGTGGCGCCGATCGCCTCGACCCACCTGCCGACGAAATCACCTGGCAGCGAGACGTCGGCGTCGAGCGAGACGAGCCACCCCTCCCCGGCGGCGACGCCCAGCGCGCGGGCCTGCTCGGCGAACGCCTTCGCGCCGGCGGTCCGGGCATGGCCCGGACCGTGCTCCCGTGTCGTCACGACGGCGAGGCGCTCGTCGCCGGGTAGCGACGCTCGCATCGGACCGTTCTCCCCGTCGTCGACGAGGATCACCGACACCGGGACGGTCGACCGATCCGCCGAGTCGAGTAACGCCTCCACCGTCGCCGCTGCGTACCCGGCGTCATTGCGGGCCGGGACGACCACGCCGAGCGCCGCCACCCGGCGGGTCATCGCAGCGGTCCGACGACCCGAAAACCCGCCCCACTCCACGGGCGGTACACGGCGTGGCGGCGGCGGGTGAGGGCGAGATCCCGGTGGTGCTCGAACGAGCCGCCGCGGGTCACATGGGGGTCGACGGACCACGTCTCGACGCGGGGGACCGTCCAGTGGGCGCCGGGCAGGGGTGCGTAGATCGAGCCGGTCCACTCGTCGACGTTGCCGACAAGGTCGAGCAGCCCGGCGACCGAGGCACCCGCGGGACGCGAGCCGACGGGCTCGGTCGAGCCCGCGCCGGCCTCGGCCAGATTGACGCGGGCCGGATCGAATTCGTCACCCCAGGGATAGACCCGGTCGTCACCGCCCCGGGCGAAGAACTCCCACTCCCACTCACTCGGGAGTCGCAAGGCCCGCCCCACGAGCGCACCGAGCTTGCGCGCCGCCTCGTCGGCCTCGGCCCAGGAGAGCCGGTCTGCGGGATGCTCGCCGCCGGCCCCGGCCGGGCGGAGCCGTTCGACGAGACGCGCGTCGACGGCTTCGAGCTGCGCCCACGTGACCGGCGTGCGGGAGACGGCGAGCGGCTCGATCTCGGCCGTGAGCGAACCGGTCTGCTTGGCGAAGTAGTGCCACGGCAGGTCGAGATCGTCGTGCGCCCGCCAGGTCGCCTGGGCTTCTTCGAGGGTCTGGCCGGTGATCAACGTTCCGCCGGGCACCTCGACGAGATCAAGCTCCAATGCGTTCCTTTCCCGCCATTGCCGCGCCGGCGACGAGGTCATCGATGGCGATGGGACGTCCGGCCTCGAGGTGGTCACCGACGAGCTCGACGAAACGGAGCGTGCCATCCCAGCTTGCTGCCACCGCGGTCGTGGCGTCGAGGGCGACGAGCGCGGAGATCGCCTGATCGGCCGCGAAGATGACCGAGCCGGCGCGGGAGTCGGGCGAATCACCGAGCTCGAAGGTCCAGCCGTAGCAGGAGAAGTCATAGGACCCGGCGATCACGACCACCTTCCGGCCGGTGCCGAGCAGGGCGACGGCCTTCACCGACTCGTCGGCTGCGAGGAGCGTCACCGGTCGGGACCCGGCCAGCCCGGCCCGGACGAGGCGGTCACGCGAGGCGCTGGCGATCAGGCCCCGGGAGTCGACGGCGACGGCGTTGACGAGGTTGCCGTGCACCCAGAGGAGATCGTCTTGGGCGGCCTCGGGCGCGTAGCGACGGACACAGCCATCCGTGGCCCCGCTCACCGCGCAGCCCGCGGCATCCCACGCGATTGATTTGACCGAACCTTCGTGATAGCGAGCCCGCGACCGGATGGAGAGTCCGTCCTCGAGGGCAAGGCTTACCGTCTCCCCGCCATAGGTGCCGGCGAGGGCGCGACTCCCGCGGGTTGCGAGCGACGGGACCGGCGCCCCGAGATGGACCGACGCCGAGGGCCCGCCTGCGTCCGAGAGGCGGGAGACGGCCCCGGCGTAGGTCCCGGCGAGCCATCCGCCGGGGGCCGGCCCCACGGAGAGCACCGGGTCGTCGCACACCGTGTGGAGCGTGGCGGTCTCGAGGCCGTCACGATGGAGGACGAGGACGCCCCCGGAGTCGAGCCCGACGGCGATCCGCTCCCCGCTCGCCGCAAGGGCGTTCGGGCCATGGGTGGCCGGGCCGCCGTCACTCAACGGCCGCAGTCCCTCCAGGTCGAGCAGCACCGGCGCCGAGCCGAACGAGCCGACCGCCACCGTCCGGCCGAACGTGTCGAGCGAGCGGGGCCACTGCCGCCCACCGGCATGCCGGGACTCGACCGTCGCCCCTCGCAGCACCGCCACGGTGGCGTCGTAACTGCCGACGACGAGCCGCCCCGATCCGTCGGTGGCGAAGGCGACGGCGCGTGCCGCACTCCCCGACACCTCGATCTCCTCGAGCAGGTCGAGCTCCGCCGAGACCACCCTCAGCCGCCCGTCGTCGCAGGCGAGGACCGCGCGGGTCCCGTCAGGGGACCAGGCGCAGCCCTCGATCGAGGTGGGGAACCGCCGCCTGCGGTCCCGGCTCGGATGGTCGACGTCGCCGACGAAGACCTCGCCGTCCTCCCCGACGGTCAACACCGAGCCAACCGACGAGACGGCCACGCCCATGCAGTGGCCGGAGTGAGAGGTGACCCTGCCGAGAAACCGGCCGCTGGTTGCGTCCCAGAGCAGCGACGTCGAGTCCTCCGAGACCGTGACGAGGCGCTCCCCGTCACGCAGCCAGGCGACGGCGTTGACGTCGTCGGTGTGACGGGCGAGACGCCCGACGGCCTCCACCGCTCCGCTCCCGGGATCGAGCCGCCAGAGCCCGACGGTCTTGTCCGCCGACGCCGTGGCGAGGAGTCCGGGATGCTCGGGCGACCAGCTCGCGGCGTTGACGAGGCGGCGGTGGCGGATCCGGGCGACCGGGGCGAGCCCGGCGCCGTCCCGGCGGCGCCAGATGACCACGCTGCCGTCGTAGGACGAGCTCGCCAGCCAGGCCCCGTCGGGGGCGAAGGCGACATGGGTGATCGGAGCCGCGTGGCCGGTGGGGGGCTCGCCGAGCGAGATCGGACGCAAAAGAACTCCTATCGCATGTGGAACATCGCGTGGACCTTGTGGTGCAGGTAGTCCGCTGCGTGGTCCGGGGCGTCGACCCAGGCAGAAACCCGTTCGACCTCGATCCCGCCGTCCTCCAGGGCCCGGACCTTCTCCGGGTTGTTGGTCATCAGCCGGACGCGGGACACCCCGAGCTCCTCGAGGAGGTCGACGGCCCCGGAGAAGTCCCGGTCGTCGACCGGCAGGCCGAGCTCGAGGTTCGCCTCGGTCGTGTTCAACCCTTGGTCCTGGAGGGCGTAGGCGGCGAGCTTCTCCTCGATGCCGATCCCCCGGCCCTCGTGGTCGACGAAGTAGACGATGACGCCACAGGGCTCCCCACCGACCCGCCGGATGGCCTCATCAAGCTGGTCGCGGCAGTCACAACGAGTCGAGCCGAGCGCCTCGCTCGTGAGGCAGGCGCTGTGGAGCCGGACGAGGGGGACGTCGCCTGGCCCGATCTCGCCGTGTGTCAACACCACCATCCGGGTGTTGCGATAGGTGTACATCGCGGCGTCCAGCTCGACCCCATCCCGTGTCAACCAATGGGTGGCCGTTCGCTCGGCGAGCCCAGACTTTGTCCTCAACCTCGGTGACCC
>WQVT01000075.1 GCA_009785715.1 Acidimicrobiaceae bacterium
ACCACGTGCCCGATCTTGCTGATGTGGAACGGGATCCCCTTCGGGCGCTGCATTGCCTTCAGCTTCGCAACGTCGACCTTGTCAGCCACGGAGTCCTCCTTCAACTGCGACTTCCCTAGCCGCATCCGACATAGATTTCAGCCTAGCCACGAAAGCCGCGTTGGCTGTGGGCGAGGAGGAGGTCCGAATGGAGCAGATGGCGCTGCGGTGTTCGATGATGCGGGGTGGGACGTCGAAGGGCTTGTACTTCCGGGCGGAGGATCTTCCGGCGGACCGGCGGGGCCGCGACGCGGTCTTGATGGCGGCGATGGGCTCGCCCGATCCGCGCCAGATCGACGGCGTGGGAGGCGCCCACCCGCTGACCTCGAAGGTGGCCGTCGTCGGTCGCTCCGCTCGGGCGGACGCGGATGTCGACTACCTGTTCCTGCAGGTGTGGCCGGATCGCGCCGAGGTGTCGGACAACCAGAACTGCGGGAACATGCTGGCCGGCGTCGGCCCCTTCGCGATCGACGAGGGGATCCTCCCCGCCGGCGACGGAACGACCCCGGTGCGGATCTGGATGGAGAACACCGGGACCCTCGCGGTGGCGCACGTGCCGACGCCGGATGGGCACGTCAGCTACGACGGCGACGCCCGCATCGACGGGGTCCCCGGCACGCACGCCCCGATCCCCATCGACTTCCTCGATATCGCCGGCGGCACCTGCGGCGCCCTGCTCCCGACCGGCAACCCCGCCGACGAAATCGAAGGCGTGCGGGTCACCTGCATCGACAACGGCATGCCCGTGGTGTGCCTTTTGGCGGAGGATTTCGACATCACCGGGCATGAGGACCCCGCCGAGCTCGAGGCGAACAAGGCGCTCACCACCAAAGTCGAGGCCGTCCGCCTCGCCGCCGGTCAGCTGATGAACCTCGGCGACGTGACCAATGACACCGTCCCCAAGATGAGCCTGCTCTCACCGGCCCGCCACGGCGGCCTCGTCGACACCCGCACCTTCATCCCCAAGCGGGTGCACGAGGCGATCGGGGTCTTCGGCGCCGTGTCGGTGGCGACGGCCTGCCTGGTGCCGGGCTCGGTGGCGGCCGAGCTGACCGGCATGGGAGGCAAGGTGGGCAAAGTGGATCTGGAGATCGAGCATCCCACCGGGTTCTTCACCGTCACGATGGACGTCAGCATCGACGGGTCGGCCATCACCGTGCACCAAGCCGCCCTCTTGCGCACCGCCAGGCTGCTGATGCGCGGCGAGGTCTTCGTCCCCGGCGCCGTATTCGCCTCGGCCTAGCTCCGCCGCCGCCCCGTTCGATTTCGTTGGACGGCAAACCGGGGCGTACGATCGTGCCGACCCCTCCCCCAACGAAAGGTAGAGCATCGATGGCAGCAAAGAATCTCCAAGAGATTTTGGAGGAGTCGGGAAATACCGTCGAGCTCCTTCGCAATTCACAGCTCGGCGCCTATATCTATCCCGTGGTCCCGGCGGAATTCTCGAACTGGCGGCGGGAGATGAAGGCGTGGCGGGACTCCGCCGTGCTCTTCGACCAGTCGCACCACATGGTGAACCTGTTCATCAAGGGCCCCGACGCGCTGCGGATGCTCTCCGATACGGGCATCAACAGCGTTGCCAATTTCCCCGTCAACATGGCCAAGCAGTTCGTCCCCGTCACCCCCGCCGGGAACGTGATCGGCGACGGGATCCTCTTCCACGAGGGGGAGGACGAGTACGTCTACGTCGGCCGCGCCCCCGGCGCCAACTGGCTGCTGTTCCAGGCCGAGACCGGCGGCTACAAGGTGGACGTGGTCCACGACGACCGCTCGCCCTCGCGCCCGTACGGCAAGGCGGTCAGCCGCAAGTACTGGCGGCTGCAGATCCAGGGCCCCAACGCCTGGCCGGTCATCGAGAAGGTCAATGGCGGCCCGGTCGAGCAACTCCGCTTCTTCCGCATGGCCACGATGAAGGTGGACGGCACGACGGTGCGCACCCTCCGTCACGGCATGGCCGGCGCCCCGGGCCTCGAGCTGTGGGGCCCCTACGAGGACTACGAGCGTATCCGCAACGCCATCCTCGAGGCCGGCGCCGAGTTCGGCATGCTGCCGGTCGGCTCCCGGGCCTACGCGGCGAACACGCTCGAGTCCGGCTGGATCCCCTCGCCCCTGCCCTCCATCTACACCGGCGAGGAGCTTCGTGCCTACCGCGAGTGGCTCGCCCCGAACAGCTACGAGGCGACCAACGCCATCGCCGGCAGCTTCGTCTCCGACAACGTCGAGGACTACTACACGAACCCCTTCCAGCTCGGGTACGGGTCCTTCATCAAGTACGACCACGACTTCATCGGCCGCTCGGCGCTCGAGAAGATCGACCCGTCGACCCAGCAGAAGAAGGTCACCTTCGCCTGGAACGGCGAGGACATGGGCAAGGTCGTCGCCTCGATCTTCGACACCGAGAGCGACGGGTACCAGTTCTTCGACGTGCCCATCGCCAACTACGGCTCGACGAGCATGGACTCGATCATCGACGCCGACGGTAAGGTCGTCGGGAAGTCGATGTTCTCGGGCTACAGCCCCAACGAGCGCCGCGCCCTGTCGCTCGGCTTCGTCGACCATGACATCGAGATCGGCCAGGAGCTGCGCCTCATCTGGGGTGAGCCGGACGGCGGCACCCGCAAGCTGACTGTCGAGCCGCACGAGCAGTACGCGGTCCGGGTCGTCGTCAGCCCCGTCCCGTACTCGACGGTGGTCCGCACGAGCTACGCCCCCGGAGGCTGGCGCGCCGCGAACGCCTAGACCGGTCGAGCCGCCGGCACCATCCCGATTCGTTTTTCCCTTGAGAAATAAGGAGCTTCGTATGAGTGAGGACACCAACGAGATCGTGCGCCGGCTGGTGCGCACCGCCAACCTCGAGGTGATCCCGATGAAGGGGACCGACGAGAAGCTCGGGGTGGTGCCGGCGAGCACCCGCCTGACCATCACGATGTCGCCGAAGTTCGGGCTCGAGCGGACCCTCCAGTACGTCGAGATCGGGCGCAAGGCCGGCCATGAAGTCGTGCCCCACCTCGCCGCCCGCCAGGTCCCCGACGTCGCCACGCTCGAGGACTTCGTCGGCCGCGCCAACGACCTCGGCGTCACCGACCTGTACGTGATCGGGGGGGACGCCGAGGAGCCCGCCGGCGAGTTCGCCTCGGCGGCCGAGCTCCTCGAGGCGCTCCGGGGCATCGATCACCGCCTCGAGCGGATCGGCGTGGGCTGCTACCCGGAGGGTCACCCCAAGATCTCCGACGAGGTGCTCCTCGACGCCCTGAAGACGAAGCAGCCGATGGCCAACTACATGGTGAGCCAGCTCTGCTTCGACGAGCAGGTGCTGGTGGGCTGGCTGCGCCGGATGCGTTCGACCGGGATCACCCTCCCGCTCCGGATCGGCCTCGCGGCCCCGATGAACTTCACCAAGCTGGCGGACCTCTCCGTGCGGATCGGGGTCGGCTCCTCGCTCAGCTACCTCCGCAAGCAGCACGGCTTCATCCGCAACATGATCTTCGGCAAGTCGTACCGGCCCGAGAAGATGCTCGAGAGGATCGGCGGCGACCTCGGCTCCCCCGAGCTCGACATCGAGGGCATCCACCTCTTCTCCTTCAACCAGATCGCTCCGAGCGTGGAGTGGCAGCAGCGGGTGGCCGGCACGAACGAGGACCAGGCGGCATAGGCTCGCGCTCTATGCAGTCGGTGGCGTCGGTTTCTGTACGGGAGTTCGTCGACGCCGCCTCGAGTGACGCCCCGGCCCCCGGCGGCGGGGCCGTCTCGGGGGTCGCGGCCGCCCTCGCCGCAGCGCTCGCCGGCATGGCCGGGCGGTACGCCGTCAAGCGCAGCCCGGAGTCGGACTCGTTCCGGCGGTTGGTCGAGCGGGCCGACGCCATCGCCGCCAGAGGGGTGGTCCTCGCCGACGAGGACGCGGCGGCGTACAGCGGCTACCTGGAGGCGACCCGCCTGCCCCGCGAGCCCAACCCCGAACCCCGGCGCCAGGCGATGCGCGCCGCGCTCGACGCCGCCTCCGAGGTCCCACTGGAGCTGACCCGCCTCGCCGTCGAGGTGGCCGCCGCCGGCGAGGAGCTGGCGACGTCGGGCAACCCGAACCTCCTCGCCGACGCCTGCTCGGCGACCTTCCTGGCGGCGGGCGCAGCGTCCGGCGCGGCGCTGATGGTGAGCGAGAACCTGCGGCGGTCGAACCCCGAGGACCCGAGGATCGCCGAGTCGGCCCGCCTGGCGGCCGAGGCCCGGGCGGCGGCCGAGCGGCTGGTGGCCCGCTTCGGGCATCGATGACCCGCTCCGGCCCGGCGGACCTTTTCGCATCGGCCCCCTCTTGACGGCAACCGATCCGCTGAGCCGTGGCCGGGTCCCGGGCATGCCGGTCCGGGACCGCTGCCTCGTGATGGGCATCCTCAACGTGACCCCCGACTCGTTCTCGGACGGGGGCTCGTATCTGGATACGGCGAGGGCCGTCGAGCACGCCCTGGCGCTGATCGACCAGGGCGCCGACGTGATCGACGTCGGCGGGGAGTCGACGCGGCCCGGTGCCCACCGGGTCCCGCCGGACGAGGAGCTGCGTCGCGTCCTGCCGGTGATCCGGGACCTGGCGCCGACCGGCGTCACGATCAGCATCGACACCACCCGGGCCGAGGTGGCCGACGCGGCGCTGGCGGCCGGCGCCCACGTCGTGAACGACACGAGCGGCGGCCTCGCCGACCCGGGCATGGTGCGCTGCGTCGCCGGCGCCGGCGTCCCCTACGTCGTCATGCACTGGCGGGCGCCGAGCATCGAGATGGCGCGGCACGCCAACTACGACGACGTCGTCGCCGAGGTCGCCGGCGAGCTCCGCCAGCGGCTCGACGCCCTCGTCGCGGCCGGCGTCGATCCCGAGCGCGTCGTGCTCGATCCCGGTCTCGGCTTCGCCAAGCGACCCCCGCACGACTGGCAGCTCCTCGCACACCTCGACGAGTTGCGGGCGCTCGGCCGTCCGGTGCTCGTCGGCGCCAGCCGCAAGTCGTTCCTCGGCGCGCTGCTCACCACGCCGGCGGGCACACCCCCGCCGCGCGAGCGGGACGCGGCCACCGCCGCGGTGTCCGCGCTGGCCGCAGCCGCGGGTGCGTACTGCGTCCGGGTGCACGAGGTCCGGAGCAGCCTCGACGCCGTCCGGGTGGCGGAGGAATGGGCCCGGTCCTCGCCATGAGCGGCACCGGGGGCGGGGATCCGGTCTGGGCGCGCTTCGACGACCTCGGGCCGGGCGGGGCGAGCTTCCTGCTCTCGGACCTCTCGGCGGAGCTCGTGGCCCACACGCCCTCAGCGGTTGCCGGCGTGCTGCGGGCCGCCGAGCGGGCGGCCCGCGAGGGCCACTGGGTTGCCGGCTTCGTGTCCTACGAGGCGGCCCCGGGCCTCGACCCCACGCTCCCCTCGGTCGGCTGGCCGGCGGGGCATCCCCTCGCCTCGCTGCCCCTCGTGTGGTTCGGGGTCTTCGGCCGCCGCGACGAGGTTCCGCCACCCCTCACCGCGCCACAGACAGCCGGCGGGCCGGTATGGGAGCTGGACCGGGACCGGCCCTGGCACGCCGGGGCCGTGGCCGGGATCCAGGAGGACATCGCCGCCGGCGAGTACTACCAGCTGAACCTGACGGCCCGCCTTACCGGCTCGGTCCCCGACCCGGTGGGGTTGTACGGGGCGCTCGCGGCGGCCCAGGGCGGCCGGCACAACGCGCTGATCGTCACCCCGGAGCACACCGTCGTCTCGGCCTCGCCCGAGCTGTTCTTCACCGCAGAGGCGGGACGGGTCACCACCCGGCCGATGAAGGGGACGGCACCACGTGGCCGGTGGACGGCGGAGGACCTGGAGAAACGGGAGGCGTTGCGGACCTCGCCGAAGGAGCGGGCCGAGAACGTGATGATCGTCGACCTGCTCCGCAACGACCTCTCCCGGATCGCCGCGGTGGGGAGCGTCGAGGTGCCCGCGCTCTTCGACACGGAGCGATATCCCACCGTCTGGCAGCTCACGTCGACCATCACGGCGAGCAGCCGTCAGGACGTCAATTTGCCCGAAATCTTCGCCGCATTGTTCCCTTCAGGATCTGTTACGGGTGCCCCCAAACGGGCTTCCATGCAGGCGATAGCCAGGATCGAGGAGCGCCCCCGAGGCGTCTACTGCGGGGCGATCGGGTACCTGCGGCCCGACCCCGAGCGCCCTGGCGCCCGTTTCTCGGTGGCGATCCGCACGATCACCCGGGAGAACCGGTCGGGATATGCCGAATACGGCTCCGGTGGCGCGATCACCTCCTCCTCCGACCCCGACTTCGAATGGGCGGAGTTGCTCACCAAGACCGCCGTCCTTTCCGCTACGCCGCGACCCGACCGGCTCTTCGAGACCCTCCGCTTCGAGCCCCCCGCCACCCTGGTCAACCTGTCGCGGCACCTCGACCGGCTGGCGTCCTCGGCGGAATACTTCGGGGTCGATCTGGACCCGGCGGCGGTGGACGGGGCGCTCGCAGCGGCGTTGGAGGGGCGGGGGTCGCCGGCCAGAGTCCGCATCGTCCTCGACCGCCTCGGGGCGTCGGTGCGGGTCGAGGCGACCGACCTTCCCGCCGGCGGTGGCGTCGTGAGCCTCGGGATCGCCGGGGAGCCGGTGAGCTCGGCGGACGTGTTGCTCTTCCACAAGCACGGCGACCGGGGCCGCTACGACCGGTTCCGGGAGGCCGGCGGGGACGTCGACGACGTGGTCCTGTGGAACGAGCGGCGGGAGGTCACCGAGACGACGATCGCCAACCTGGCGGTCCAGGTCGACGGGAGGTGGTGGACGCCGAAGCTGTCGAGCGGGCTGTTGCCGGGCGTGGAGCGCGGCCGGCTCCTCGAGGCCGGCGAGCTTGCCGAGCGCGTGATCCTGCTCGACGAGCTCCTCGCCGCCCCGGCGCTGGCGGTCGTGAACTCCCTGCGCGGGTGGCGGCCGGCGAAGCTCCGGGCCTGACCCGTCCCCCCTCTGCGCCCACCCGGCGATCCGACGTACCGTGCGGGGCGACGATCTGACCGAGGAGGGGACACCATGCCGAAGGGTTACTGGATCAGCGCCTACCACAGCATCTCGGACCCCGAGAAGCTCGCCGCCTACGCCGCGCTGGCCGGGCCGGCCCTGGAGGCTGCCGGCGGGCGCTTCCTCGCCCGGGCGCCGCAGGCCATCCCCCACGAGGCCGGCAAGGACGCGCGAACGGTGCTCATCGAGTTCGACAGCGTCGAGGCGGCCGCCGCTGCCTATGAGAGCCCGGGGTACCAGCAGGCCCTGGCGGCGCTCGGCGACGGCGCCGTGCGGGACGTCCGCATCGTCGAGGGCGTCTGAGCCCCGCGGTGTGACACGGGTCGCAACACGAAGAACGCAGGTAGTGGTCTGCGGGGCCTAGCATTCAGGGAATCCCCCAGGAGCACCCCGTCCCTCAGGAGCAAGCAGTGAGCGACCCCACCGAGGTACCCGCGAAGTTCTCCCGTCTGGGTCTTACCTACGACGACGTCCTGCTCCTGCCCGGCCACTCCGACGTGGTCCCGAGCCAGGTGGACACCAGCGCCTGGGTCACCAGGAACATCCGCGTGCGCATCCCGCTGCTCTCGTCGGCGATGGACACGGTCACCGAGTCACGCATGGCGGTGGCCATGGCCCGCCAGGGCGGCCTCGGCATCCTCCACCGCAACATGCCGGCGGAGGACCAGGCGGTCCAGGTCGACCTGGTCAAGCGATCCGAGGCCGGCATGATCTCCGATCCGGTGACCTGCTCGCCCGACGCAACCCTGGCCCAGGTCGAGGCGATGTGCGCCCACTACCGGATCTCCGGCGCCCCCGTCGTCGACCGGGACGGGGTCCTGCTCGGCATCGTCACGAACCGCGACATGCGCTTCGAGACCGACCCCACCCGGCCGGTCCGGGACGTCATGACCCCGATGCCGCTCGTGACCGCGCCGCCGGACATCTCCAAGACCGATGCGCTCCGCCTGCTCGCCCAGCACAAGGTCGAGAAGCTGCCGCTCGTCGACCCCGTCGGCAGGCTGACCGGCCTGATCACCGTCAAGGACTACACCAAGAGCGCCCACTACCCCGACGCCACGAAGGACGCCCACGGCCGCCTGATGGTCGGCGCCGCGGTCGGGGTCGGCGACGACTCCTACAAGCGGGCGCTGAAGTTGGTCGAGGCGGGCGTCGACGTGATCGTGGTGGACACCGCGCACGGTCATTCATCCGGCGTGCTCGAGATGGTGGCGCGCCTGAAGAAGGACACATCGGTCGACGTCGTCGGCGGCAACGTCGCCACCCGCGCCGGGGCGCAGGCCCTGATCGACGCCGGCGCCGACGGGGTGAAGGTGGGCGTCGGCCCCGGATCGATCTGCACCACCCGTGTGGTGGCGGGCGTCGGGGTCCCTCAGGTCACCGCCATCTACGAGGCCTCCCTGGCTGCAGGGCCCGCCGGGGTGCCGGTGATCGGCAACGGCGGCCTTCAGTAC
>WQVT01000076.1 GCA_009785715.1 Acidimicrobiaceae bacterium
CCGGCGATAGGTGGCAGTCCTCGGGATGCGGGTGGGATGTTGTTATGGGCGCCCGGTCAGCTCACCGGTCGGGCTTGCTGGTGGGCCCGATACGGTGAGCGCGATCGCGCATTGACAGGCGATTGCCGTGCCGGCCCCCGGATTCTGAGAGAGCACGGTGTCGGCCGGAACGTTTGCGTCGGGTTGGGTGGAGGCCACGAAGACCGGGAGCCCGAGCTGCTTCATGACCTGGGCGGCTGCGGGTTCGAGAAGGCCGACCACGTTGGGCAGGCTGGAGACCATCCGGAACGTGGGCGGCGGTGCGGTCGACGCCGCGGTCTCCGGGCCGCCGGTCCAGGCTACCGATTCGTAGCGACCGGCGACTTGGCGGATCGTGCCGCCCGGCGCCGGTGGCGTCTCGGCTGCTGGGCCGAAGGGGAGGTTCACCGCGTCGGACTCGAAGTGGAGCGTCCCGTTCGTTGACACCCAGGCGAGCGACCCGCCCGAGCCGGCGGCGAGCGCCGAGATCGGTCCGGCGTCCCGGACGATCGTTCGGATGCCCCCGCCTTGTTCACCCGGGCTGTTATCGGTGAACGGCATCGAAACGTTCTGACTGCCATCGCCGACCAAGAATTCTCCGTTCGGCAGGTACACCGGCGACGACTGCCAGTCCCTGGGCAGTGACTGCGGCTTGCCATTTGCCGGCGGCGGGATTGAGATGCCCTCGGCGTCGAAGACCGGGACCAGCGACGCGAGCGACGACGCAGACGCCGGGGTGAGCGTGCCGACCGTCGGGCGAGGACCGAGGTAGGTATCCACGAATCCGCCCGAGACGGCCAGGGCAGCGTCCTTGGGTGCGACCGCGATCGCCTTGATCGGCAGCCTGGGCGGGACCGTCGCAGCACGGAAGTGCTGGGCAGGCCCGGCGCGCTTGCCGGACGTGCTGATCGGTTCGACCGCAACCCCTGTTTGTTGGCCACGTCCGTTGAGGGTGACGTAGCCGAGGTAGCCCCCGTCGGGGCTCACTGAGGGCAGCTCGGCGTCCCTGGCGACGACGGTCGGTGCCGAGCGGCAAGCGGCGAGCGGGACCGACCAGATGGCAGGACGGCCGTCCCTGCCCGGCGCGGTGACGAATGCCAGGTCCACCGACGGTTCCACCGCGACACCGCCACCCCGAAGTGCCGATCGGGTGAGGGTGCTCTCGACCCGGAGCGTCGTCGGGTTGATCGTGACCAGTGCCCCGGCACGGGTGACTGCCAGGATTGGCGGGTCGGTGGCGGCTATCGAGCAGGAACGGTGCACGGCGAGGGTGGCGCCGTCCGCGGCGGCCACGGGCGACCCCGGAAGTGCGGCCATCGCGAGTGTCGACCCGAGGCAAGCGATCGCTGCGCACACGCCGAACGGCAAGGGTCTCACTGGGCGCCTCCACGCCAACACCGCTCGTGCGACCTTCTCCAAAGGCAAGGGCGTAGGACGGAAAGCGTGGAAGCCTCGCGATTCCTCGTCGTCGTTCATGGGGTCGCTCTGTTTCAGCTCAGGGGTCTGAATTTGCCAACCGGTCCTGTGGGTCCGTGCGCAATCGTCGTGATCGGAGCGGACGGTGGCGCTTGGGGGTGGGGCGGCTCGACTGGCGCGTTTGCTGTCCTCCAGGTTTGCGAGCAGGACGTGCGGTCGAATGGAACGGAGAGCAGAACCGTCATGGAGTACTGGTCGGTGTGGGTGTTCCCGCCCAGGGAGACGCTGGGAGCTTGGCTGAGGCATGAGCCGGTCCGGTAGCGGTAGGTGACGGTCCCGTTGGTCAGTGAGACGAGTTGCCAGGGAATCGAGATCTGCTCCGACGCCGGTTGGGCCGAGGGGCCGGTCGGCGATAGGCCGCAGGGCGAGTTTCGGCTTTGATAGTCGAACACCTTGCGGGGGTTGACGATGATCACGGCCGTGTATCCAGGCGTTGGGGTGACGGCCCCGCCCGCTGACGGGACGGTCTGCGCTGGGCAGGAGAAAGCGACTGCGTTCTGTAGCACGCCGACCCATGCCGGGGTTTGGTGAAGGTGGACACCGAGGCGGGGTGCGACGGACACGAGGCCGAAGCCGAGGACCGGCCCTGTATGAATTGCGGTTGCCAGAACATCCGAGCCGAACAACACGGCCGCCTCCTTCGCGCTCACGGTCAGATGCCCGCCCAAGCGAGGGGTCACCTTGAAGGCACCGTTGTCCAGTTCGACCGGGGTGACGACCCTTCCGCCGACCACGTCAGCGGCGGTTGGCGGCTGTCCGATCACGCCGCCGAAAGCGATCGTCGAAGGAGGAGAACCCGGAGCGGCGGGCAGGGGTGTCGTGGATGGGGTTGCGGTCGCGCCTGAAGACGCACCCACAGCGGAACGCCGGGCTGTGGACGTCGGGGTCGAGGGAGTCGTTGGTGGGGACGAGGTCGAAGGGGTCGGCGTCGAAGCTGCCGGTTGGGCGGCGACGCGAACGTGCCGCTTCGGCTGCGGACTCCGGGGGACGGTGAGCACGAGGGCCAGCGCGGCCGCCACGCCGGCCGCGACCAGCACCATGCCGAATTGTGCCGGCCTCCCTACCCGTCGTTTCGAGGGAACGGGCGCCGCGTTGAGCGAGCCGGCCGGGAGGCGGGCCACCGCGTCGAGGGTGCGGCGGAGCCGGTCTTCGATGTCTTCGGGCTCAGTCATGGGGCAAGCTCCTTCGTAGCCGGGCGAGGGCTCGGTGCAACGCCGACTTGACCGTGCCGGTCGGACATCCCAACAGGCCAGCGATCTCCGCCTCGCTCAAGTCGTCGTAGAAACGGAGGACCACGACCGCCCGCTGGCGGAACGGCAGCTTCTGGACCGCAGCCCAGGTCTCGTCGAGCTCCGGGTTCTCGACCGGCAACGGCGCCGATTGAGGGTGATGGCGTTCCAGAACCAGACGGCGGGTCCGGTTGCGGCACAGGTTGGCCACCACGGTTCGCAGGTATGCCAGCGTGTCGTCGGGAACTTGTCCCGTCGCTTGGAGTCGGGCGAAGGCCTCCTGCACGACGTCCTCGGCGAAGGGGTCTGATCCCGTGAGCAGGCGAGCGAGTCGGAACAAGGCCAAGCGGTGCGCCTCGTAGGCGGCCGCGAGCCAGTCCTCGCTGTTGCCCGTCTTGGGCATCAACTCGTCCGTCTCGCTCACTTCCCCCTAAAAGACACCCAGGTGGGTTGAAAGGTTCCCCGATTGTGTCAACGACGCGGCGCGCCCGCCATCGGCGAGACCGGGCCCAAGGCACCCAGTACCGCGTGGCTCCACCACAGCGCTGGGCGAGCAGGTGAAGGCGAGCCAGCCTGTGCGTCGGGCTGGCAGCGGATCCACGGCAGCCCGGATCAGAGCAGCGGGGGACGTCGGAGGTGTAGACGCCGGTCGAAAACTGCGCGCTCTTGCCGGCAGGGCTGCTCAGTTTTCAGCCATCACGGACAGGAGGTCCGGCCTTCGCAGGTTACGGTGTGTCCCGGTGGCCGACTGGAGGGGATTGGCAGGGGTGATCGAGTGGCGGTTGGACTACCCGGCCGCGACGAACCAACCTCCCGAGTTGATAGGCGTCGTGCTCTCACGATGCGCGTTCCTCGTGGTGAAGCCAGTGAGGCCGTCGGTGAACAACCAGCGGAGCTACCGCTGGCGGATCGCCCGGATGAGTCTTTTGGAGGAGGAACCGCCTCACCAGTTGGTCCCGGGCCGGACTGACCTCAAGTTGGAACCGACTGACGTGTCGAGCTGGTTGTGGCCCTCCTCGGGGCGTTATCCCGAGGACGCCCAGTGGGTCGTTCTCAATGAGCACGGAGTGAAGGTGGGGAATCCCAGGACCTCTTCCCAGGGGGAGGACATCCGAGACATGGTCGACCCTGTCTGGTACGAACCTGTCTGGGGCGCCCATGCGAGCGGCGAGACGGTCTCGATCGACGCCTTCAGTCGAAAGCTCCTCGAAGAGCACGTTGCTTTCAACGCGATCGGTCCCTTCTTTTGCTCACCCAAGGTCGAGCGCGTGCGCGTCATCCACAACTCCGAGCTGGGGATCGTCGAGGACGTCACGAGCTTCACCGGCGACGAGGAGGTCGCCTGGCTCCGACTGCTCTCGGTCCACCAACTGGCCTGAGACCATTTCCGACAGCGCGCAGCAGCGAACTTGGCTTCGCGGTTATTGGCGCATGGCGCCAGCGGGCTCCGGGTAAGCGGGCCCTGGTCGGGTGCACCCTGCCGGCGGCACTGGTCATTCGCGTCCTCGGGTTCGAGATGGCCGATTCTGGCGCTGCAGGACAGTTAATCCGTGGTGCCACCGCCACGGTCGATGCTGTAGCGGCGCTCGAAATCATGGACGCTTAGGCGGTCGAGATCCCGCTTCAGCGAGTCTTGGACCTCCTGGTCCTCCACGCCCCAGGCACTGATCGTCACGTCGTAGACGTATTCCCCCGAATGCTTGTCGCGAACACGGTAACGGTAAGCGCCTCGGTAGCCCGGGTCATCACGGATCAGCAAACCGACAATGAGGGCTGCGGCCACCCTCAGACCCCAGAGGCGGGGATTGACGGGCTCGCACAGCTCATACCTTGTCGAGGCCGGAGCCTCCTCGGATGTCACCGCAGCATTATTAGCGCACCGCCATCGGTTGAGCCGTCCCAGGGAGGGCATCTGATCAACCGTCTGTCGGTGCCGGACGCCCGACACCCGGCGTTCGGGGGCATGGTCCTGGCATCGTTCGTTGAACGGTATGGGGCACAGGTACGCCGAGGACGGCGCTCGAGCACCCCGCCAGCCAGATCCCCAGGTGGCCGCACCACGCCTGACAAGGCGTCGTTGGCCATCGACCTCGCCGGATCTGACCATCCGAGCATGGCCGGTGACCCGGCCAAAGCGGTCGCGAGATCAAATGGGGGTTTCCATCAGGACGGCGAGGGTCTCTCTTTTTTGGCGAGTGTCGCGGCTCCGATGTTGCCCCCGAGATGAAGCATGGGCATGCAGCGGCTCCGATCGTGACGCCATAGGAGCGGTTGCCTATGTGCCGGTTGGCGGGTGAGGATGGAGCGGGTTGAACCTCGGAGTGGCTACATTTCATTGGGTGGCGCTCCATGCGGTGGTGTATGTGTTGGCGGCGCTGCTCGGTGCCCTGTTCGGCGGCGCTATATCGCTCATCGTGTCGACTCGGAGTGCGCGAAGAGAGCGACGGGCCCGATATGGCGAATCTCTTTTGAACGCTCTCACAGCCGCCGAGCGTCGACTCGCTTCAGCCGCCGAGCCTCAACAGCACGGAGCCGTTTTAATCGAGCCCATCATGCTTCGGGAAGAGGCCGTGGCGGTGTGGTCGTTCACGGAACTCGCGTCGACCCTGGAATCGCCAACGGGTCGGGAAGCGATGCGCGCGTGGGGTCTGCAATTGTTCGACGTCCTTGTCCACGGCGCCAGCAACGACGTACAAATGATGTGGCTGTTTGACCGACTCGACCTGGCTGTGTTTCTGACCAGCGCCTGGACTGCCGGAGATGCGACCGGCTCTGACTTCGCTCGCTCTGGCACCGAGATCGCAAACATGTTCGGCCCCGCTCTGCGAGGACAGCACCCACCCGACTACGGTCAACGTCCGACGTGACAAGCGGCTCCAAGCAACGGGTCGACACCTAATTCGTTGGCCGCGCGCCGGCGACGCCACGGTCACCGTGCTCACCACCACCGTTGGGATCCTCGCCCTGGACCGGAGGCCGGTCGCCCTGGCCGGCGCCTTTTTCTTCGCCCTCGGCATCCGGGTCTCGGACGTCTGCCTGGCCGTGGCTATGCAGGCCCTCGGCGCGACAATACTGTGGCCTCGACTCGTATTGGTTTGGACCGCTGGCTTCGGGCCGTGAGATCAAATGGGGATGTCCAGCAGGACGGCGAGAGTCTCTCTGATTTGGGCGAGTGTCGCGGCTCCGATGTTGCCCCGAGTTGAAACGATCCGCGCAGTCGATACTGCCCGCAGGTGCTGACACTGCGCGGCTGACCTTCCGGCCAGTCCATTGTGATTGTCAGGATCGACCGTGATCTCCGAGTGGAACTCCCTCAGGGTCGAGGTGAGCGGAACGACATAGACCACGGAGGGCTCGGCGCCAAGGATTCGCTGGGCAGACACGACTACGGCGGGGTGGCGAAAGCCAGCCTCCCTACCCTGTGGTAGTCCGAGGTCGAGATCGACGACGTCACCCGAGCTCAGCATCGAGCCAAGCCGTCTCATCGGAACGCAATGGCTGAGCCAACTGCGCACCGACTCGGTCCTGGCGTAGAGCGCGAACAGCGAGGCTAACTGTGCGGCCAACCGTGGTTCCCAACTCGTCGGCCAGGCGCTTCAGTTCCTCATGGGTCTCGCTGTCGATCCGCACGCTGGTCGTCTGCATGCAAATCAGCATACATCCCAAGGCCTACCCGGCGGTCGCCTCACTCCCGGCGATCGGGGACACATTGGCGTGTCCTTCCGGGGACGCTACCGTCCGAGATTATGGGCGGGCCCAATGGAAACTGGTGGCCTGGGCGTGTCACCTGCTCTAGCGTGAGCGCTGGTCCGACGATCAGGAGGTGCCACATGACGAGGTTGGTTGAGGTGATCGCTGGTGGCACACCCGCCGGGAGTCGACTGCTTTAGTTCCTAACTGGCGCCGCGATGGCGCCAGGCCCTTGGCGATAGGTGGGGCCACCCGTTGGACGCGCACGTCGGCTCTCGACGACGGCGCTGACAGTCCCGTCTCTCTTGCCAAGGAGTTTTCACCGTGTCTGAAGTTCAGCCCTCTGCGGATCGCCTCGAACAGTTCGCACGCATCTGGGACGAGGAAGGATTCGCCATCCTGCCCGCGTACATCCCTCCGTCCGATCTTGCCTCGGCGGTAGCCGAGCTTCCGCTGCTCTTCCCCGCCGCCGACGATTACCACAACCGAGTGGACCCGCAGCGCAACCGGCGCTTCGATGACGAGTTCGGCGGGATCGACGACTTCCCCTTTGCTGGCCTGGCGCTCAACTTGCTCGCCGTCCACCCCAAAGTCACGGGTCTGGCCGAGCGGCTGCTCAGAACGTCCGACCTGCGGGTCTTTTCCATCGAGGCTTGGGCCAAGTACACCGGGGCCGCCGACTACGACCAACATCTCCACCGCGACTACCTCAGCCACACCCTGGTCGTGCCCAGCGCGGACGTCCGCTACAGCGAGGTCGAGATGTTCCTCTACCTCGGCGACGTTCCCCCCGAGCTGGGGCCTCCGGCCCTCGTCCCGCTGCGCTACACCGCCGCTCTGCCCATGATTCCCAACTGGTACCCCAAGGGCGACGGGCACCGCGATCCCGACAGACCGACGTGGGTATCCCCGACGGGCCGGCCGGACCTCTACGGCCACGAGATCCTCGCGGCTGGCCCCGCCGGCACGATCGTCGCGTACACCAACCGAACGTTCCATCGCGCCACGCAGCTCACCGCCCCGCGCGGAGCCCGCTACACCTTGCACATCAACTATCGGCCCGCGAGCAATGACTGGCAACACCGGCACTCCTGGCTCCGCCACGCCAACACCCCCCAGTGGCAGTCGTTCGTGGAACACGCGCCACCACGCCAACTCGCCCTCTTCGGCTGGCCACCACCAGGCCACCCCTACTGGACGGCCGACACCCTCGCGGTCATCCACCAGCGCTACCCCGGACTCGACTTGGACCCCTGGAAAGAGAAACCCGCGAAGCCCGAGCCGATGTCAACAAGTCGACCCGCCGTGTAACAGGCTTTGTCGATGTCATCCTTGCTTGTCATCGCCGGACCGCCGGGGTCGGGGAAGTCGACCGTGAGCGCCCTCGTGTCAGCGCGTCTTTCACCTAGCGTCTTGATCCGAGGAGACGCGTTCTTCAGGTTTCTGGACCAAGGCGCCGTGCCAGCTTGGCTTCCAGAGGCGAACGACCAGAACGAAGTGGTCATCCGCGCCTCAGGCGCGGCGGCTGGACAGTTCGCACGAGGCGGATACGAGGCGGTCTTCGACGGGGTCCTTGGGCCGTGGTGGCTTCCGACCTTCTTTGAAGCCACCGAGCTGGACGAGCTGCATTACGCCGTCCTGCTGCCCTCGGTGGAACGTTGCGTGCAAAACGTCGCAACCCGAGAAGGGCACAGCAACGACGAGAGCGCCACACGGCACATGCACGATCAGTTCCTGCGAGCTCACATCGATACCCGGCATTTGTTGTGGGACCTCCTGTCGAGCCCGGAGGACACCGCCTCGGAGCTCTTGTCCCGGTACGGCCGTGGCCTCTTCAACTACGGCGTTCGTTCAAACTGACCCACCTACACCCGGGAGGGCGAAAGGTGCTCTTCATCCACCCGGACCATCGCCACCTGGCCGGCGATCGGGGATGCTCGATGACCGGGGCCTGGGGTTGGTCCTGACGACCTTAGGTGGCACCCGGCCGGTTCTCTCGACGACTCTGTTCAAGGAAGCCGACGACCTGGTCCACGAGGCTCG
>WQVT01000077.1 GCA_009785715.1 Acidimicrobiaceae bacterium
AGGGGTGAGCGCGGTGGTGAACAGCGCGACGAGCTGCTCGCCATAGCCGACGACGTCGTATGACGGGTCCCGGGCGAGCTCAAACACGGCGCCGTCGAGGGCGGCTCGAAGGGCGTTCTTGGTGAAGCGCGGATCAATCGGGGCGAGCTCCCCGCTGCGCACCCCCTCCTCGAGGATCGACTCGGGGTCGAGCAGTGCGATGTCCCCGCCCGGGGGTTCCTGTTGCACCGATCGCTGGGCGGCCTGGTCGAGCCGGAGCCCATCGTCGGTGCGGAAACTGGTCATGATCTCGAACATCGCCACCGACGCTGTCCGATGGCTGTCGACGAAGGCGCAGTTGGCGCGGATGTAGGCAGCGACCTTCCCCAGCGCTGTTGTCTCGGCCAACACTGCGGGGGCAAGCGCCGTCGCCGCGTCGCCCATCACGCGCATGACTATCGCCGCGACCAACGCGTCTTTTCCGGCGAAGTAGTACAACACCGCGCTCTTGACCACCCCGGACCGCATTGCGATCTTCCCGACCGAAGCGCCGACGTAGCCCTGCTCGGCGATCAGCTCGATCGCCGCATCCACGATCTGCCGCCGCCGTGCTTGTTCCGTGAACGTCTCCCCTTCAGACCGCACGGTCACAGACTAGACCGAACGGTCAAAGCCCCGCTGCTCGAGGGCTCCCCTTGGTGGCCACCAAATAACCGAGGGTGGGAGACGCGTCTGTGGTCATGCGGCAACAGGCCCTCGACGGAGGTGCGTCTATCAACAACGGGCTCATAATCGCGGCTACGCCTCGGAAGAGGTGTCCCCAAACATCGAGCTCCATATCGCTACGCCAGGTGCCATCGAACGCCGGGTGGGGCTCAACTGTCACGGACCCGAGCGGGGCGGTGTCGCAATCGTGCTGGTCCGCCTGAAGCCCGACTTTCGAGTCCGAAGTCTTTGCGTCTGTGTCAACGATCTGTGGTGCGTCGGCGCGGAGTCTCGTGGCCTTCGGTCCCGCCGGTCGGCTGGGCATTAAGACGCGAGCATTATCGGACGGAGAGCTCGACGGTCTGGTTGCGACGACGGTTTCGTCAACCTGCGTGACGACCGGAGGCCTTCCAAGAACTCCTGGCGGGGCCCTCCTCGATAAGCGTGGGGCGTCACAGGCGGGAGGTGTTGTTCGCTACTACCCTACTCAGACATGGTGGACTCGACGGGTTCGGAACCGGTGACGGTGCAGAGTGGATCGTACCAGCGTACGCAATTGATCTTTGCGGCGTTCTTCGTAGTGATTGCCCTCGTATTCCTTGTGGTCGCCGTCACGGCGAAGAATCCGATCGGTTTGATCATTACGGCCGTCGTCGTGCTGGCAATAGCAGCGGTGTTCGTGAAAGGATCGTTCGCCTGCGCCGTTTTCGATTACCGCACAGGCACGCTGGTGGTGCGCAATATTCGGGCGCGCAAGATCCCGATGTCACAGGTGTCCGGCTTCGATACAGTCTGGTCGAGGCAGAAGACCACATCTTACGTAGGTGCCAGGTTGACAGCGGTATGCCTCAAAGACGGATCTCACGTGCTGATCCCCGGGGCTTCTACGGGGAACGACAGTCGCAGGGAAGAAATACTCGAGGAACTCGAGTCCGCCCTCGCCAAATGGAACGCCCCCGAGCCGGCGAGGAGACGGGCAGATGCCGATCCTGGCATCGCCGCCGTTGAACCTGAACCCCCCTCTGACGAGAAGCGGACCATCGTCATGCAAGGTTGCACCGACGACTTCAAGGAGACCGAGTTCGCCAAACTGCTCTGGGACGAGGCGGGCATCGAGCTCCGAGACGTCAAACAAGTCGTCAACGACCTTCAGGCCAACAGCCAGATCAGGGTCACCGTCGCAGCCAACCGCGTCGTCAGCTTTGCAACGAAAGCCAAGGGCTTGGGAGTTCGCTCCATCCACGAGCTCTAGGCAGGTTGTCTGAAGACCTTCTGATGCGGGCCGACCACTCTTGAGACCCGATCGGCGAGCCGTGGTGATCCCGAGAGCGCTCCAGACAGGACGCAACTTGCCGAGGAAGACGGGCCAGGTCCCTACACTGATGTGCGAGGCGGTCGCGGAACCGGATTGGTGCGGAGAGGGGTGGCTGTCCTTGTGGTGTCCCGGCCAGGTGGGCGTAGTGCTTGAGGGCACTCCCGGCGGCTACCCAGCACCAAGCGATGGCCCGGCGTCGGTCTTCGCTTTGGTCGAACGCGGCGCCGCCTCCTTCGGAGACGAGCCGGCGGATTTCGCGAAGAGCGTAGAGGGCGCCGTCGAGTTCGGCCTGGAGGTCATTGCGGGTCACGCAGCCGGTGCTGGCGCGAGTTGCTCCCGGCGGTGGGCGCCTGGCGCTCCCGTGGATGTGACGGCAACACGGTGGAGGAGGAGGGCCTCGGCTTCGGCTTGGAAGTCGACGAGATCGAAATAGGTGCGCTCAGTATCCAGCCGTCACGACCACTTCGGCGGGATCGTTGCCGAGGTATACGGAGGTGATGCCGTGACGGGCCGCCAACTCGGCGAGCAGTCCCGCGCTTTGGCGAAGCAGGCGGTCGTCAGCAGCGGGTAAGTCCACGACGGTCATGGTAGGCCGACACGTGGCTAGGTGCGGTTGCGATTTCGACGGCTGATGGGGTTGAAGCGGCGACCGTCTGATTCTGGGTCAGACGCTCCGTGTTGACCGCGTCGAGACACCCTTGGGAAGCCGCGAAATCTGGCACGAGATTTGGCAGGGGAGACGCAAAACTGGCTGCGACAGGAGGGAGCGGTCGGGATGCGCCTGAACGGTCCTCTGTGTTGTCTTGTCGATTGTTGTTGTGGTCCGGAGGGTCGAGAGCGACCCCAGTGGGCGGGCGGCACCCTCCTGCGGATCAATGCCCGGCGCGGGTGACGTGCTACTCGTGCCCCATAACGTGCCGGGATGGTTCCGCGCTAAGGCGTCACCTAACGCCGGTGGTGAGACGCGGGACTGGTCAGGATCATTCGTCGCCGAGTGGTCGACCTCTAGACGAAATCAGTTGCGTGCCGGCGCGCCCATTCTTCAAAGGTGCGTGGTGGGCGGCCGGTGATCTCGACGACGGTGTCGTTTACCTGTGACTCGTCCAGTGAACCGGCAACATAGAAGTCAAAGAACGCGTCGACGTACGCGGGTGGCGTCGTCTTCAGCATCTCGGAGCGGGCCTCGTCGTTGGGCTGCGCCTCGAAGCGCAGGTCGCGACCCAGAACCTCGGCAAGAGTGGAGACTTGATCGCTGGGGAGCAGGGACGCGGGCCCGGTTGGACTGAGCACCTGTCCGTTGTGGCGGTCGTCGCGTAGCGCGGCGACAGCGACGGCGGCGAGGTCGAAGGGGTCAATCGACGCCGTACGCACACTCGCAAAGGGGAGGCGCAGGACGTCGCCGGCGCGCAGCTTGTCGCGCCAGCGCAGCGCGTTGGACATGAACGCAACAGGGCGCAGGATCGTCCAGGACAACCCTGCGTCGCGGACTGCGCTTTCGGACCGGGCCATATAGGCAGTGATGGCGTTGCTCAGGTCGCCGCTTCCCGCTGAGAAGCCTGACAACAACACGACGCGTTGCACCCCCGCCGCACGAGCGTCGCGCAGAATCGTAGGTGTGGCGTCGTAGCCGGGAAGCAGGAACAGAGCTTGGATGCCGTCCCAGGCGTCGCGGAGCGTGGTCGCGTCGCTGAGATCGCCAGAGCGGGTCTCCACACCGGCAAGCCAGGCTCCCGCCAGGGGAGTCTGCCGGACTAACGCGGCGACGTCTTCACCGCCGGCGTGCAGCGCGCGTACGACCTCGGATCCAACATTGCCGGTCGCACCGGTTACGAGATACATGCCAGCTCGCTTTCCACCGCTAGGCGTGCGGGTGTCATTCGCCGGATACGCGACTGCGACTTGGCGTCACGGGTGGCCACCCGGGAACTATAGTAGGGAACGATCCCTAACAATGTCAAGGACCGGTAGTCTCTCGCGATGCCGGACACAGCGAAGGCCGCCCGACGTTCCGCCGTCGAGACCCGCTCTCACGTGCTCGCCGTCGCCCACCGCCTGTTCTACTGGGAGGGCATCCACGCGACCGGGATAGACCGCATTGCCGGCGAGGCAGGCGTGGCACCGACCACGCTCTATCGCCTCTTTGCCTCCAAGGACGATCTGGTGGCGGCGTACGTCGCCGCCAACGCCGAGCCCTATAAGGCCTGGATGTCGGACGCGACTCGGCCGGAGCTCGGCTCGCCGCGGGAGCGGATCCTGGCGCTGTTCGACGCCCTGGCGGAGCAGACCCAACCGGAGCTGTGCAGGGGATGCCCGTTTCTGATGACCCTGGCGGAATTTCCCCAGCCCGATCATCCAGCGCGGGTGGAGGCGATCGCGACCAAGGCATGGGTCCGGGACCATCTCCGCGGGCTGACGGCCGAACTGGCGCAGGTGGAGCCGGTCCCGGAACCAGACCTTCTCGCTGACCAACTCATGGTCATCGTCGAGGGCGTGTACGCAACGGTCGAGTCGCTCGGCGCGCAAGGACCCGCCCGCACGGCCCGTGCCCTAGCAGCGAAAATCCTCGACGAGACCGAAGGTGGCTGAGACAGCGCAGCGACGGTCCACCGTGGAGACCCTGCGCCACTTGGTGTTCGTGCACGACTGTTGGTTCGGTCGTTGCTGCCTAGGGTCGACCCGGCCGCTCACCTCCTTCGGGATGGTTTCCGACGATGTCTATCAGCACGAGCCGGGCCTGGATCGCGCAGCCACCCCACAGCCTCGATGAGGTGCTCGCGGTCCGGAACCGGCAAGGCGTTGAGCTGGCTCGTTGGCTGTCGGCCGTGACCGACGGCGACTTGTCGAGGCCCCGCTTCCGTGCCGGAAGGCTCGGTTGGCCGGCCGTCTTATGCGCGCGGCAAGTCTGTGCTGGAGTGCCTGCACCTGGTGCTCAACGAGCAATGGGGCACCAAGGCTTCTGCGAATGCGATATCACCCTGCTCGAGGGCTGACCAAACCAACAGTCCAGAACGGCTCATCGCCACCGTGGCGATTCACAATCCACCACGGCTCGCCGAGACCGATCAGACCGCTCGGCGCTTGCGAGGGTCTCGCCGTCGCCGCTCAGGATGTGCCCCATATTGTGCGCCATACGTCGCCGGCAGCCGCGCCCCCAATCGCCGGATTGAGGAACGGCGAATTAGAAGGCGGCTGCTCGGTCGAATCCTCCCGACGTCTACCAGCGTTTGCCTTGCTCGATGGCCTGATGGTACTCCTCGACGGTCTCGAAGTGGGGAACGACACGCAGCGTCATGAGGTAGACGAGGACGAGCAGCCCTCCGGTGAGGAGCCCCAAGATGATGGCGACGCTGCGGACCCAGTCGACCCGAAGTTCGGTGCGCGTAGCAAGGCCGAGGCAGAGGCCGCTGATCTGTTTACCTCGCTCGATTCGGCACAGCCACGGTGCGGGTCGGCCGCCGGCGATCTCGACCTCGCCTTCGATCGGGCTCATCCCCCGGAACCGTACCGGATCTGAAGTTGGCAAGCATTCAAAGCGATAGCCACATGCCCTGCGTCGCATAAACGTCCACCGGGGGCGCCCATGCCAATGCCCCAGATCGCCGGCTCGGCTACGCGTTTGCGGTTCGGCTTCGATCCACGCCCTGCGGTCGTGCTCGCCAACAACACGGCGTCATCCGACGTGCACTTCCCCGGTGGCACGACTTTCGCTGGACGAAAAAGCTGGCGCCAACGTAATCCGGTCGAGGGGGTGTGTCCGAATCCCTGGCGTACACCGAGACACGGTGTACGAAACCTGGAGGAGGTTACTCCGATGTCCAAGGTTAAACCCGCCGGCAAGCTCGTCGGCACCACATGGAAGGGTCGCTTAGTCCGCCTGTCCAGCGTTGCCGCGGCCACCGGTCTCGGCGTCTCCGCGCTCGCGAGCGTCGCTCAGGTCGGCTCCAGTCATGTGGCCTCCGCGGGTATTGCGGGTATTGCCGCAGCGTTCCTGTAATTAGAGACAAGTAGCAAGAAACCCGCGTGATTACGCGGGTCTGCTTGGCCCGCGGGCGGTGTGAGCAGTGGAACGAATCGAAGCGCCCGCGGGCCATTTGCAGCTCGCTGACTGTCCGACCGTGGCATCGCGAAGTGCGAGGACTGATCGCACTTGGCGACCCATGACCCGATCGGGTCGTTGCGCATGCCTCTGCTCAGACGGGTCACTGCTCCGTGCTTTGGGCGTGCGACGCCGTGTACCCAAACAGGCGAGTCACCGGGTGACGGGGACTGCCCCTGAGCGCCGATCACGAATTGCGAAGTTACGCCTTAGTCCGTCGTTAGCCGGCGAATCCGAAGAATCGCTATGTAGGGGGCTGCCTCATTGACCAGGTAAACGACCTCAAAGCCGGACCGCAACAAGTCCTGAAACAACTCCACCCCTGCTATCTCCCGACGAGTGCCCCTGGGCGGACCAACCTCGACCCACTCCATCAACTCCCTGGCAACTGCCTGCCTGTCCTCTTCATCGAGCCGGTCGAGATCGTCGGAGGCTTGATTGAGCAAAATTCGCCAGCTCACGCTGGTGGTTTCGCCCTCCGCTGGAGATAGGCGAGGAGACTGTCACGATCGGTGAAGGACGGCGCGACGCCGCTGTCAGCTTCCCTGCGGGCCTCCGTGGCGATCCGCACGATCTCGTCGTCGCCGACTTCGGCCCGCCAATCTTCTAGCAAGCCTCGGCTCTCACCGTCACCCACTTCCGGCCGTTGTGCTTCCACGACCTGATGATACCCGCCGCCCCGGACCGTCCTGGAGACCCTGGGACGACGCCGCCGCCCTCAACGGCGGGTACCCGAACCGCCGGTCCAAAGCCCACCCGGCGCAGGGACATGACCGCCCTGACCAGCCGTTGGGGCGGCTGCCACGACTCTTGCCAGCGGTACCTGTGTGATAGTGCGTGCATGACGGGAGACGAGGTTCTTCGGGCGCTCGGAGCTGGGCCCCACTCGGTATGTCAGCCAACGACTACGAGCTTTTTGTGACGACCCTCCGGAAGGGCACTAGATAGTGGGCCCGACGAAATCCCCGACGAAATCGGCGACTGTGACGTGAGGATTCAGGGCAACGCTGCGCACTTCGTCTCTGGCCAGCACAAGACGATGCCGTGGGACTCTGCAGCGGTGCTTGAACTATTCCGTCAGCTGCGCGGGCGGATGCCGTTGTCACAGGAACTCGACAGTGCAATGGAGTTGCTTGGGGCCACTTGGCCGTCGGCTGCAGCGAAGGCTCGCAAGCGATGCTCACTGGCGGGAGAGGCGCTTTCGGAGGGCTCTCACGAGTGTCAGGTGGTCCAATTCGGGCGTACCAGGCCGGTTTCGTAGGCCAGGACGACGAGCTGTGCGCGGTCTCGTACGCCCAATTTGGTCATGGCCCGGCTGACGTGGGTGCGCGTGGTGGCCGGGCTCATGTACAACTTCTCCGCGATCTCGTGGTTGGTGAGGCCGTCGGCGACGAGTTTCATCACTTCACGTTCGCGTTCGGTGAGCACATCGAGTTCATTGGCCGCGCGGGGTTCCTTGGCCCGGGCGGCGAACTCTGCGACGAGCTTGCGGGTCATGCTGGGTGAGATGAGCGAGTCACCCTGCGCGACGACCCGGACCGCGGTTGCCAGGTCGGCGGGCTCGGTGTCTTTCACGAGAAAGCCGCTTGCGCCGAAGCGCAGAGCATCGAAGAGGTATTCGTCGAGCTCGAAGGTGGTGAGGATGATGATGCGCACGCCGGCGAGCTGGGGGTCGGCGGCCATCTGACGGGTGGCTTCGAGCCCGTCGAGTCCCGGCATGCGGATGTCCATGAGGATCACGTCGGGCCGGAGCGTTCGGGCCAGGTCCATGGCGGCTCCGCCGTCGGACGCCTCACCTACGACCTCAATGTCGTCGCGGGCGTCGAGCAGCGCCTTGAAACCGGCCCGGACCAGGCTCTGGTCGTCGGCGAGGAGCACGCTGATCACTACGCGGACCTGACCGGGAGACGGGCCGCGACGCGGAACCCGCCACCGCGGCGGAACCCGGCCGACAGCTCGCCTCCGAGTGCGGTGGCGCGTTCGCGCATGCCCGTGATCCCGCTCCCCGTCTCGATTGTGGCGTCGCCGTTGACGGGGGCCGTTCCGTCGTCGTCGATCTCGACGAGCATGTCCGCCTCTTCGTAGGTCACCCGTACCGTGACTCGGGCCGGCCCGGCGTGGCGCACGACGTTGGTCAGCGACTCCTGGATGATGCGGTACGTGGCGAGCTGAACGGCGGCGGGCAGCGTCGGGGCGTTTCCGGTGAGCTCGACCTCGACGCTGAGACCGGCGGCTCTGGTGAGCTCGATGAGCTCGGGCAGGCGGTCGAGCCCGGGGGCGGGCGAGCGGGGCGCGGCGTCGCCGTCACGGCGCAGCGTCGTCAGCATCGTGCGTAGCTCCTCAAGTGCTTCCTTTGAC
>WQVT01000078.1 GCA_009785715.1 Acidimicrobiaceae bacterium
AAGCGATTCGGATCGACCGTGGCGCTGGCCGGCGTCGATCTGGCGGTGCCCGCCGGCAGCATCCTCGGGCTCCTCGGACCCAACGGCGCCGGCAAGACCACGGCGGTGCGCATCCTCACCACCCTGACGATTCCCGACGACGGATCGGCCCGGGTGGCCGGCCACGACGTCGTGGCGGACGCCCCGGGCGTGCGCCGGAACATCGGGGTCACCGCCCAGGACGCCACGCTCGACGAGCTGCTGACCGGGCGGCAGAACCTGGTCATGGTCGGCCGGTTGAGCGGGCTGCGGCGGACCGACGCCCGGACCCGGGCGGCCGACCTGCTCGAGCGCTTCGGCCTGACCGATGCCGCCGACCGGGTGTTGCGGGGCTACTCCGGCGGCATGCGACGGCGGCTCGACCTGGCGGCCGGACTGGTCACCCGCCCGCCGGTGCTGTTCCTCGACGAGCCGACCACCGGGCTCGACCCCACGAGCCGGGTCCGGATGTGGGGCGTGATCCGCGAGCTGGTGGACGACGGGGTCACTCTGCTGCTCACCACCCAGTACCTGGACGAGGCCGACGAGCTGGCCGATCGCATCGTGGTCGTCGACCACGGCAGCGTCATCGCCGAGGGCACCCCGGCGCAGCTCAAGGCGCAGGTGGGCGGCGGGCGCCTCGAGATCACGCTGAGTGAGCCCGACCCTGCCGCCGCCGAGGCCCTCCGGGGGCTGGTGGCCGGCCGGATCGAGGTCAGCCTCGACGGGCGGGCGCTGCGCGCCCCGGTGGAGAGCGGTGCCGGGCTGGCGTCGCGGGTGGTGCGCGCGCTCGATGCGGCGGGGGTGGAGGTCGACGACGTCGAGGTCCGCCCGCCCTCGCTGGACGATGTGTTCTTCTCTCTGACCGGGCATCCCTCCGGGCCGGAGGCCCTTGCGGTCCCGTCCTCGGATCCCGACCTGGAGGTGGCGGCCCGATGACCCTTGCCGACCCTGCCCTCGTGACCGGCGCCGGGACCAGGGCGCCCCTGGCCGCCGGGGGACCGCGGATCGGGCGCCACCTGTGGGACGTGGCGGTGCTCACCGGCCGGAACCTCGTCCACATCGCACGCGAGCCGGCGCAGCTGTCGGATGTGACCATCCAACCGGTGCTGTTCACGGCGCTGTTCGTCTATGTGTTCGGCGCGGGCATGGTGCTCCCCGACGGCGGCAGCTACAAGCAATTCGCCATCGCCGGCCTCCTGGCACTCAACCTGACCACCTCGAGCATGGGGACGGCGGTGGGGTTGTCGACCGACCTGAACGGCGGGATCATCGACCGGTTCCGGACGCTGCCGATGTGGCGGGCCTCGGTCCTCGTCGGCCGGTCGATCGCCGACCTGCTGACCGCCGTGCTGTGCACCGCCATCGTCCTCGTCACCGGGGTCGTCATCGGCTGGCGGCCCGACAGCGTGGTCGGGGCCCTGGAAGGTATCGCCGTCTTCCTGCTCTTCAGCTACGCCATGTCGTGGGGGTGCGCCTGCCTGGGCGTGGTGAGCAAGAGTGCGGAGGCGGCACAGGGCGTCGGCCTGGTCATCCTCTTTCCCCTCGCCTTCGTCTCCAACTCGCTCGTACCCACGCAGCACATGCCCTCGGTGCTGCGCTGGATCGCCGACTGGAACCCGGTCAGCGCCGTGACGGCGGCCGCCCGGAACCTGTTCGGCAACCCGAACCCGTCCTCCGCCATCTCCGCCTGGCCCATGCAGCACCCGGTGGTGGCGAGCCTGTTGTGGTCGGCGGCGCTGATCGCCGTGTTCGCCCCACTTGCCGCCGTGCTGTACCGCCGGCGCACCACCGACTGACGGGCGGGCGCCCGGGCCCCGACCGCCCGCGGCGTGGCCCGCCATCGATCGACCTTTGCCCAACGTCTGGTAGTCCGAACCCTCCCGGTAAGGTCCCCGGGTGCCCACTCCCAAGCCCTTCCGTTTCGGTCTGCTGGCCCCTCGCCTGACCACCCGCAAGGACCTGCAGGACTTCGCCCGCGGGATCGAGGGGGACGGCTGGTCCACGCTGCTCATGGCCGATCACCTCGGCCTGGCGGCCAGCCTTCCGCCGCTCGTCTCGGTGGCCGACGTCACGACCACGCTGCGCGTCGGCACCCTGGTGCTCAACAACGACTTCCACCGGCCCGTCAGCCTCGCCCAGGAGATCGCCACGGTCGACCGGCTGACCGACGGGCGGCTCGAGATCGGGCTCGGCTCCGGCTGGTCGAAGCCGGAGTACGAGATCCTCGACATCGCCTACGACAAGCCGATCGTGCGCGCCCGGCGGCTGATCGACGCCTGGGGCGTCATGACCAAGGCGTGGGAGGGCCAGCCGACGCTGACGTTCGGCGGCGGCGAGATCCCGGCCAGCCCCGCCCCCCACCAGCGACCCCACCCCCCGCTCCTGGTCGGCGGCAACGGGGACACGATCCTGCGCTTCGCAGCGCAGGAGGCCGACATCGTCGGGCTCACCGGCACGAGCTGGAGGGGCGGCGCCATGCGCCAGACGGGCGCCAGCCTGGAGGCCTTCGCCGAACGCGTGGCCTTCGTCCGTGACGCCGCCGGCGACCGCTTCGACCAGCTCGAGCTCAACGTGCAGGTCGGCACCGTCACCACGGATGGCGACCTCGAGGGAGCCCTCGCCGAAGCGGCCGCCCGAGCGGAGACCACCCCGGAGGTGATCCGGGACAGCCCGCTGTACCTGATCGGCTCGCGTTCGGAGGTGGTGGAGAAGATCCAACGCCTGCGCGAGGAGCTCGGGCTCTCCTACTTTGCGAGCTTCGGCTGGTCTCGCGCGGCGTTGACCCCTGTGGTGGCGGAGCTGGCCGGACGCTGAAGTCGTGGGAAGCTGACGTCCGGGCAAGTTGACGCCAGTTGCCTCACCCCGTAGAAAAGAATGAGCACACGGGAGCCCGGGCGACCGGGCTGAGAGGGGAGAGACGCTCCCGACCGTCGAACCTGCTCCGGGTCATGCCGGCGAAGGGAGTCACTCGGGACATGGCGAGGGCCGTCGACGTGGTGGTCGTGGGGGCTGGGGTTATCGGGCTCGCGCTGTCCTGGCGGGCCGCGGAGGCGGGGCGGTCCGTCGTCCTCTGCGATCCCCATCCCGGCGAGGGTGCCTCCTGGGCGGCGGCGGGCATGCTGGCGCCGGTGACCGAGGCGAGCGTCGTGGAGGCGCCGCTCACCCGGCTCGGCCTCGAATCCGCCCGCCGCTGGCCGGCGTTCGCCGCGGCGCTGTCCGAGGCGGCGGGTGGCGCCGAGGTCGGGCTGCGGGAGGAGGGAACCCTCGCCGTCGCCTTCGACTCCGACGACCGGCGCCAGCTGGAGCAACTCCTGCGCGTCCACCACTCGCTCGGTCTCACGAGCGAGTGGCTCCCGGCTGCCGACTGCCGGCGGCTCGAGCCGAGGCTCTCGCCCCGGATCCGGGGGGCCTTGCGGGTGGCGGGCGACTGGCAGGTCGACAACCGGGCCGTCGTGAGGGCGCTCCTTACCGCCGTGTCGGCGGCCGGCGTCACGCAGCGGCGGGTCTCGGTGAGACGCCTGATCGGCAACGGTTCCCGGGTCGACGGGGTCGAGTTGGCGGACGGCACCCACCTCGCCGCTGCGACGGTGGTGCTGGCCGCCGGTGCGCACTCGGGGACCATCGAAGGGCTGCCGGCGCCGGCAAGGCCCCCGGTCCGGCCGGTGAAGGGAGAGATCCTGCGCCTCGCCGGCGACCCGGCGGACCCGGTGCTGGAACACACGGTGCGCGCCAGCGTGGAGGGGCGTTCGGTGTACGTCGTGCCCCGGCGGCACGGCGAGGTGGTGGTCGGCGCCTCCAGCCAGGAGGCCGGATTCGACACCCGGGTCCGGGCCGGCGCGGTGGAGGAACTGCTGCGGGCCGCCGTGGACCTCGTGCCAGGGCTTGCCGAGCTCGAACTGGTCGAGTGCAGGGCCGGGTTGCGGCCCGGCACCCCCGACAACGGGCCGGTCCTCGGGCGGACGCCGGTGGCCGGTCTGGTGCTGGCCACCGGCCACTACCGCAACGGGATGTTGCTGACCCCGGTGACCGTCGACGCGATCGACGAGGTGCTGGCCGGCCACGATCTGCCCGAGGTGGCCGCCCCCTTCACCCTGGAGCGGTTCTGGTGACCACCGGATCCGCGGCCTCCGCCCCGGTCGAGGTCACCGTCAACGGGGAGCCCCGCCGCCTGCCGGAAGGGGCGACCGTGGCCTGGCTGGTGGACGATATGGGCGCCGGACGGCGTGGGGTGGCGGTGGCGATCGACGCCGAGGTGGTGCTGCGGAGCAGCTGGGAGACCACCCTGCTCCGTTCCGGGGCGAGGATCGAGGTGCTGCGCGCCGTGCAGGGAGGATGCTGATGGAGACGGTCGCTGATGGGAACGACGTGGCGGATGTGGACGACGTGTTCGAACTGGCCGGCGAGGTCCTCTCGTCCCGGCTGATCCTCGGCACCGGCGGCGTGCCGAGCATGACGGTCCTCGAGGAGGCGATCGCGGCATCGGGAACGTCGATGGTGACCGTTGCCCTGCGACGCGTCGTGACCGGGGTGCCCGGGTCGGTCCTCGACGTCTGCGACCGTGCCGGGGTGCGGGTCCTCCCCAACACCGCCGGCTGCTTCACGGCGCATGACGCCGTCCTGACCGCCAAGGCGGCACGCGACGCCTTCGAGACCGACTGGATCAAGCTCGAGGTGATCGCCGACGACCGGACCCTCCTGCCCGATCCCGTCGAGCTGCTGTCCGCCGCCGAGGCCCTGGTATCCGACGGCTTCGTCGTGCTCCCGTACACGAACGACGACCCGGTCGTCGCACTCCGTCTGGCCCAGGCAGGGTGTGCGGCGGTGATGCCGCTGGGCGCGCCCATCGGCAGCGGCATGGGTATCCGTAATCCCTATAACCTGGCGATCATCTGTGAGCAGGCCGAGGTCCCCGTGATCCTCGACGCGGGCATCGGCACGGCCTCGGACGCGGCGATCGCGATGGAGATCGGCTGCGACGCCGTGCTCGTCGCGTCGGCGGTCACCCGCGCCGAGCGCCCCGCCGAGATGGCGGAGGCGATGGCGCTCGCCGTGCGCGCCGGCCGCCTCGCCGCAGCGGCCGGTCGGATCCCGCGGCGCCTGTATGCACAGGCGAGCACCACGATGGAGGGCCGGCCCGACCTGTGATCCCTCCGTTGCTCGTGCTCACGGATGGGCAAAATTGCGGTCGACGGCCGCTCGCCTGGGTGGTCGCCGCCGCCGTCGAGGGCGGGGCCCGAGCCGTGCTGCTGCGGGAGAAGCATCTCCCACGGACCGAACGCTTGGCGCTGGCCGCCGACCTGGCCCTGTTGCTGGAGCCGGTCGGCGGCCTGCTGCTGGTGGCGTCCGACCCGACCGTCCCGGCCGGCGGGGTCCACCTGGCCGCCGACGATCCCTTCCCCTCTCGAGGGACCGGCGGGGGACGACTCGTGGGTCGCTCGTGCCATTCGCCCGGAGACGTGGCCCGGGCGGCCGGCGAGGGGTGCGACTACGCCACCCTCTCGCCGATCCACCTGACGGAATCGAAGCCGGGATACGGCCCAGCGCTCGGCACCGCCGCGCTCGTGGGGCTCCCGCTGCCGACCTTGGCGCTCGGTGGCGTCGGACCCTCCAACGCGGCCGCGTGCCTGGCGGCGGGGGCTGCCGGCGTGGCGGTCATGGGGGCGGTGATGCGTGCCCCCGACCCCGAGAAGACGGTCGCCCGCCTCCTCGAGGCCATGGAGGCCGCGTAGTCGGGCCCGCCCCCGATTACCGCGGTCAGAAGCTGGCGACGCCGGTCAGGGGAGTCGCCACGTGCACGAACACGTTGCGCGTGGCGCCGGTCACCGTCACCGTCCCTGCGGTGAAGATCCCGTAGGTGTCATCGGAGATGACGTTGCCCTGCACCGTGATCGCAAGCGGGCTGGCGTCGCCCAGATAGACCCCAGTGGTCGGCGTGTCGTTGACATAGGTGCGGAGGTTGTTGGTGCCGATCCGGTTGAAGGTGACGACGTTGCCGGAGAAGTTGAGGCCCGGGGCATGGGCGTGGACGTCAACGCCGGCGTGCCCGTTGCCCGAGAACGAGTTCCCGGTGATCGTGTTGTCGTAGACACCGCCGCCGGTGGCCTCGCCGGGGTCGGCGAGGATGACCCCGCTGCCGGCGGAGGCGTTGGCGGCGGACGGGGTGCCGAGCCCGTTGTTGTCGGAGACGTTCCCGGCGACCAGGTTGTCGAAGACCCCGAAGCCGGTGTGATCGGCGAGGGCGATCCCGCAGCCGCCCGGGTTGTCGTCGGCCACGTTCCCGATGATGGCGTTGTGGGAGGTCGGGACGCCGAGGTCGTCGGCCATGTTGACCCCGACGCCGTTGCCGGTGGACCGGTTGTGGACGGCCGTCGAATACGAGGTGCTGTTGAGGTCGATCCCGGAGCCGCCGTTGTTCTCCGTGGTGTCACCGGAGATGGTGATGTGGCTGGCCGGGACCAGGGACCCGTTCACCGTGCCCACGGTGACGATGCCGTCGGCGCCGACGCCCGGGGCCAGGAAGACCGAGGCGTTCTCGACGGTGAGGCCGGTGATGGAGGAATAGCTGGCCGCCGCGCCGATGCCGTAGAGCTGCCCGGTCGCGTCGATGACGGCGCCCGGGCGCCCCTCGAGCGAGAGGGACTTGTCGAGGGTCACGCTCCCGGTGTAGGTGCCGGGGCAGACGATCACCGTCCCGTGCACCGGGGCGGCCTCGACCGCCGCCTGAATCGACGAGAAGGCCGCGCTGCCACACGACAGCCCGCGGGCTCCGGCGGCCCCGCTCGGTGAGACATAGACCGCGGACCCCCATCCCTGCCCAGGGGACGCCGATGCCGTTCCGACCATCAGCAGCGGGACACTCGCCGCCCCACCCGTCAACCCGATCAACCACTTCCGCACAGTCGAACGATGCACCGAAATCTCCTCAAGTCGCGGGCCGTCTTTATTGACGGCGCTGCCGCAGTGTAGAGATCCCGCAAAAGTTGGAGATACGAGAATTCCCTGCAATCCCTGGCGATTGGCCGGGTTTCACGCACCGTGACCGGGTGCACACGTCCCGTTGCCGGGCGTCGAATCGGGTGGGAATCAGCTATGAGGGCTTTCCGGGGGGGACTTCATCTCGATTATCGGCGCCAGGTCCGGGGTGGCGATCCGGCCGCGGGCCCAGCGCAGCCATCGCCGGCCCGTCCCCACGGAGCCAACCCCCGCCGGGCGGGCGCCGGTCGCGGTGTCCGACCCGGACCCCGGAGGCTCCTCGGCCCCGGCCGGCGTCCGCGCCGCCTCTTCCAGCGCCCTGACAAGGAGGTTGACGAGTGCGGGCACGTCGGTCAGTTCGACCGGCGTGGAGGACACGCAGATGCCCCGACGCCAGTGGCTGATGTTGACGAGCCGCTTCTCGGGATGCCAGGACACGCGCAGATGAGCGTCGTTGCCGCGCCGGTCCGCAACCTCGACGGCCCCCTTTGCCGCGCTCATACCTGAGTATGGCCCCTGCCCGGCGGCCTGTCGACTCGCCCGGGTCCCATGCGGGCGGCGACGATCACGGCGTTAAGCTCGCCGGCCGGTCCGCACCGGTTCGGACGGGTTCGCACCGGGGTGAGGAGGTCGTGGCATGGACACGGACGTGAGGGACAGCGGGGGGCTGGCGTTCCTGCCGGCGGTGGAACTGCTCGATCTCCTGCGTCGGGGCGAGGTCTCGAGCCGGGAGCTGTTGTCGGTGTACCTCGAGCGCGTCGAGCGGATCAACCCGACCGTCAACGCCATCGTCACCCTCGATGCCGAACGGGCGCTCGTCTCCGCCGGGCGGGCCGACGATGCCCGCGCCCACGGCGAGGACTGGGGACCCCTGCACGGCCTGCCGATCACGGTCAAGGACGTCTTCGAGACGGCGGGGCTGCGGACCACCGCCGGCGCCCCCGAGCTGTCCGACCACGTCCCCGAGACCGATGCTGCCCTGGTGGCCCGGCTCCGGCGGGCGGGGGCGATCATCTTCGCCAAGACGAACACGCCGGCGATGGCCTCGGACGGCCAGACGTTCAACGACCTCTTCGGCACCACCAACAACCCTTGGGACCTGACCCGCACGCCGGGCGGGTCCTCGGGGGGATGCGGCGCCGCCCTGGCCGCGGGCCTGACCCCCCTCAGCTTCGGCAGCGACATCGCCGGGTCGATCCGGATCCCCGCCAACTTCTGCGGCGTCTACGGGCACAAACCCTCCTTCGGGCTGATCCCCCAGCGGGGCCACATCCCCGGGCCGCCCGGTCAGCTGATCGACCGGGACATCAACGTCGTCGGACCCCTCGCCCGCGACGCCCGGGACCTCGACCTGGCCCTCTCGGTGCTCGCCGGACCGATCACACAGGAGGCCCTCGGCTGGCGGGCGCCGCTGGC
>WQVT01000079.1 GCA_009785715.1 Acidimicrobiaceae bacterium
AGGCCGACGGCTTCCCGACGGTGACCGGGAACAACGGCGTCTTCGACCTGTCCCGTACCTCGAACGGAGTGGCGAACCTGGTCGAGCCACGCGACGACGAGAACCAGATCATCTCGCAGATCGCCGCCTCCCTGGTTGCGTTCTACAACGACTTCGTCAACCAGGGCATGAGCTACACCCAGGCCCGGGCCCTGACGGAGAACTACTGGCAGGAGATCGTCCTCACGGACGTGCTGCCCGCCTATGTGGGCCAGAACGTGATCAACAGGTACCTCCACGGTGGTCCCGGTGGGAACTTCACGGTGAACACGCCGAACCTCCCGAATGCCAACTTCACACCGATCGAGTTCTCGGTCGGCGCCTACCGGTTCGGTCACTCGCTGGTTCGCAACAACTACCACATCAACGACATCCTGCCGACCGGGCCTGACTTCGACGACAACGTCCCGATCTTCAACCTGAACTCCTTCCAGTTCGGTGATCTGAGCGGCGGGGCGGCCTTGCAGGGTCCCGCTGCGGATGCCGCCAACAACTGTCAGGATGCGAACCAGTCGACCGAGTTGTGCGAACTGGCGACCAACCACCAGATTCAGTGGAAGTACTTCGTGCCGGCGCTCAACAAGGACACGTCGTTGAGCCCGGGCCAGTGCGTGGCCGGCGGTGGCACCCTGATCGACGGTAAGTGCACGGACCCGGGGATCAACTTCGCCCGCGCCACCCAGCCGACGATCAGCCCTGCGCTGTTCAACCTGCCGGCAGAGGCCATCGCAGGCTGCCCGGACACGGCCTCGCCTGTCTGTAACGGCACCGGCGATCTGATCTCACGGGACTTCGCTCGTGGCAACTTCGATGGTCTGGCCTCCGGCCAGGCGATCGCCAAGGCGCTCGGCTGCCCGGTGATCCCCGCTGCGTCGATCAACCCGACCAAGGACGCGGTGTTCAACACCGGCACCCCGTTGATCTACTACGTTCTGGCCGAGGCCAAGCAGGCCCATGCGACGCTCGGGTGTGTCGGGAGCAGCATCGTCGCCCAGACCTTCATCCAGGTGATGTGGGATACGCCCGGCTCGATCCTGCACGACCACTTCCGGCCGAACCCGGCCCTGGTCAAGCTCGCCCCCGAGAAGCCGGTGTTCAGCTTCGGGGACCTGCTTGTCGATACCGGCCTGGCGCCGCGCTTCAGCTAGAGCATCAACCGAGCCGGCGGTTGAGCCGGCAAGGCGAAACCGGCCCCGTGCCATAGCAACCGCACCCGCTCTGACCGGCGGGTGCGGTTTCGCGCCCGGGGCCTGGGCGTCTGAGAAGGGGGCGTGTGAGACGGGGCGTGTGAGACGGGGCGTGTGAGACGAAGGACACGCCGCAAAGTCCATTCCTCATCTATATACTTTTGGCATGCTTCAATCGCAGTCGGTGTTTCAATCAGAGTCGAGGCTCCCGTCGCCGTCGATGGACCGTGCCGACGCCCTCGACCTGGTTGCGACCACGCTGGTCTCACGCACCTCCCGCCTCGCCCGCCTGCTCATGGGCCGGGGTTCCAGGCAGCTGACCCGCACCGAGGCGGGCCTCCTGGCAACGCTGCTCGACGGCCCACGCCGGATCACTGAGCTGGCCGAGACCGAAGGCCTGGCGCAGCCTTCGGTGAGCAAGCTCGTCGACAAGTTGGAGGCTCGCCATCTCGTCCTGCGCGGGCGGGCGGCGGACGACGGCCGTGCCGTGCTCGTGTCGATCTCCACCGAGGGTGAGCGGACCCTGGAGTCCGCCCGCAGCGAGATCCGCGCCCTGCTCCGCCAGTCCCTCGTCGGGCTCGGCGACGAGGACCTCGCTGCGTTGGTCAAGTCCAGTGAGGTCATAGAGCGGCTGGTCCGGTCCCTGCAGGTCGGGGAAGGCCGCCAATGAACGACCAGCGTCGGGCGGCGGCGCTCGCCCCGGTCCTCGTGCTCACCACGCTCGTCGTCAGCGTGATCAGCTCGCTCGGCGCGCCGCTGATTCCGACGATCGCCCGGGTGTTCCACGAGTCGTTGACCACCTCCCAGTGGTCGTTGACGGTCGGCCTCCTTTCCGGGGCGGTCAGCGCGCCCGTCATGGGTCGCCTGGGCGACGGTCGCCGCCGGCGGGCGACGATCATCGGCGGGCTGGGCGCCGTGACGCTCGGCGGGGTGATCGCCGCCCTCGCCACCGGGCTCGACATGCTCGTCGTTGGTCGAGCCCTTCAGGGGGTCGGTCTGGGCCTGGTACCCCTGACGATGGCCACGGCGCGAGACGAGCTCCCCAAGCAGAAGGTGGCGCCGATGATCGCGGTGCTGTCGGTGTCGGCGGCGGCCGGCGTGGGCGTGGGCTATCCGCTCTCGGGCCTGATCGCCGATCAGCTGGGCTTGTCAGCGGCCTACTGGGCGGGGGCGATCGTGAGCGGTCTGGCGCTGGCCAGCGTCGTCGCCGTGGTCCCCTCCACCGCTCGGGGCCGCTCGATGCGCCTCGATTCGCTGGGCGCGGTCCTGCTCGCGCTGGCCCTGGTTTCTGTGCTGGTAGGCGTGGCGCAGGGGACGGACTGGGGCTGGGGATCGACGAGGGTCCTCGGATTGCTCCTCGGCGGAATCGTTCTTTTCGGGGCCTGGAGCCTGCAGCAGCTGCGGGCGGAGGCCCCGCTGGTCGAGCTGCGGCTCCTGCGACACCCGGCGGTGCTCGCCGGCGATGTGTGCGCCACCGTGCTCGGGGTCGCGATGTACATGAACCTCTCCGCGGTCACCGAGTTCGTCCAGCTGCCCCGCTCCGGCGGGTTCGGGTTCTCCGCCTCGGTGGTCGTCGCCGGGCTGACGCTGATCCCGCTGTCGGCGTTCATGTTCCTCGGCTCCCGGGTGTTGCCCACGCTGCTCAGGCTCTTCGGGGTGCGGCTCCTCCTGACGCTCGGATGCCTGGTCGTGGCCGTGGCTACCGCGTTCTTCAGTCTCTTCCACGGTGGTCTGTGGGAGTCGTTCGTGATGATGGGACTCCTCGGCATCGGGCTCGGTACGACCTACGCCGCCATCCCCGGCCTGATCGTGCAGTCCGTGCCGGCGCGCGAGACCGGAAGCGCGATGGGCTTCTACCAGGTCGTCCGCTACGTCGGCTTCTCCCTCGGCAGCGCGCTGGCGGCCGCCATCTTGGCCGCCCACAACTCCGTCTCCACCGGCGAGCCCACCGTCGGCGGGTACACCATGGTGCTGTGGGTGGCGGTCGTGATCTGCATGGTCGCCGCAGTCCTGGCCTGGGTCCTGCCGGCTCGCACCCCCTCGCCAGAGGCGGCTGCGGCGGCAGAGGTGGCCGAGGTGGCCGAGACGGCTGGCGAATCGAGCCCCGTCGCCGCCGGGCGGGTTCGCCGTCTTGTACCGGCGCAGCGCAGGGACTGACCAAGCGCAGGGACTGACCAAGCGCAGGGACTGAACAAAGGGCCTGAACGGCGGGGACGAAAGCGGAGCGGCGACCGCGCGATCTTTACGCGCGGTCTTGCCGCGCGATTGAGCCCCTCATAGCCGCACGATCGCTCGGTAAAACCGCGCGGAACATCGCGCATGGCCAGCGCCGCTCCTCGCGACCGCCGGCGGTCGCGATGGTATGGTCCTGGCGCCCATCCGAAGGGACCGGTCGCCGGTGCCCCGCCACGCCCGGAGGGTGGCGCATCGTGGGACGATGATCGTGCTCGGCGTCCGCTGGGCTGAGGGGGTTGGCAATGGATTACGTTCGTCCGCTCGATTGGGATCACGCCCAGGTCGACCTGGCCGGCGGGTACAAGGGCCAGTACATCTACGTCGGCGAGAGCTGCTACATCATCGCGACGAAGGTGCCGCCGGGTGCCGGCGGGCCTCCCCGCCACGTCCATGCCTCGGACCAGACGTACTACATCATCGAGGGTCAGATCGACCTGAGCCTCGGTGCCGAGGACCTGCAGATCCCGGCCGGGTCTGCGGTGTTCATCCCTGCCGGCCTGCCGCACCAGAATTTCAACCGCGGTGAGGTCACCGAGATCCACCTCGAGGTGATTGCCCCCGGCGTGCACCCCACCGCCGGCGCAGTTGCGACGCTGAGCGATGTCGTGGACGTCCCGGGCCTGGCCGGTTTCGTCGCCGCGAGCGACCCGGGGAAGCGGGGGACCGACGAGTTCACGCTGGACTGGCTGGTGAATCGAGCCAAGGGCGCCACCAACGCGGCCATCTACCTGGCCGAGGTGCCGGCGCAAAAGGGCGGCCCGCCCTTGCATGTGCACGAGTTCGACCAGTTCTACTTCGTCCTCGAGGGTGAGCTGAACGTCGAGATCGGGTTCGAGCACTACACGGTCGGCCCGAACAACCTGGTCATCCTCCCGGCCCGGGTGCCGCACCGCCAGTGGAACGATGGCGATGTCCCCGAACGCCACCTGACGATCATCGCCCCGGAGCCGCTCACCATGGACGAGCCCTGGGACGTCGCCGTCGCGCTCGCCGAGACCGGCGAACGGATCGCGTGAGCTCGCCGGGAGGGGGAGAGCCGCCGGCGGTCTACCGCGGCTACCGGCCGCGCCCGGCGCTGATCCCGATCAGCAACGGTCGGGTGGATCGCAACAAGCCGGTCGACTACCTGCGCTCGCTGGTGGGCCTCGCCCCGAACCCGCCGGTGGCGGAGAATGCCGAGACCGCCTTCGTCGGCATCACGGTCGACGGGACGCCGATCCCCGGACTGTTCGAGCTGGCCGACGAGGAGCTCGACCCCGCCCCCATCGTGGCGGCCGCCGAGAGCTGGCTGGCGGTCCTCACGCCTGAGGACCGCGCCCGCGCCACCGTGGCGGTGGACGGATCGGAGTGGAGGCTCTGGACCAACGCGTTTCCGGCCTGGGAGCCGCACGGGATCTGCTTCGACGTCCTCTCGGAGGCCCAACGGGAGGCCGGCGTCGAGGTGCTCCGCAGCTCGCTGTCGGCCAGAGGCTTTGCCGATGTGCGTGAGGCCATGTACTTGAACGGTGCCCTCGGGAGCCTCACCGGGCAGTACACGGACAGCCTGACGGAGTGGATGTACTGGCTCACGATCTTCGGCACGCCGTCGGTGACCGAGCCGTGGGGCTGGCAGCTGGCGGGGCATCACGTCGACCTCAACTGCCTGATCCTCGGCCGCCAGCTCGTCCTGACCCCGACGTTCCTCGGGGCCGAGTTCGACTCGGACCGCATCTTCTCGACGCAGCGCCATGCGGCGCTCGAGCTCTACGCCGCCCTGCCGCACGCTGCACGAGCCAAGGCTGTCCTTTATCCCTCGATGGACCCGTCGGACCTCCCCGCAGAGCTCGGCGGGCGCGTCGACGGCCGCCACCTCGGCGGCGCCGGCCAGGACAACCGGATCATCCCCTACACCGGCGTGTGTGCCGCCGAGCTGTCGGCGGGCCAGCAGGAGCTTCTCGTCGCCCTCGCCGATACCTTTACCGCCGGCCTGCCCGACGGCCCCGCACGCCACCGGCACCAGGCGATGGCGTCGCGGCTGGCGGACACCTATTTCAGCTGGATCGGCCCCGCCGGGTCAGAAGACGCCTTCTATTTCCGGATCCACTCGCCGGTGGTCCTCGCCGAGTACGACAATCACCCCGGGATCTTCCTCGACTTCGACAAGCCCGAGCCGTTCCACGTCCACACGGTGGTCCGCACGCCGAACGGCAACGACTACGGCAAGGACCTGCTGCGGGCGCACTACAAGGCTCACCACTCTCAGCACTGAGGACCACGATGAAAACCAGCACCGACCGCATCGTCACCACGCTCGTGGGCAGCCTCGTGCGGCCGCCGAGGATCCGGGAATACCTCGCGAAGCGCCAGCACGGCGACCCCGTCGACGAGGCCGCCTGGGAGCAGGAGCTGCGCGACGGGGTGGCGGAGGTCGTTCGCCAGCAGGCCGAGGCCGGCATCGACGTTCCGAGCGACGGGGAGTACGGCAAGGCGCACTGGGTCTGGTACGTGACGGAGCGGCTCGCCGGCATGGTGCCGGCAGACCTCGGCCAGGCGCAGCTCTCGTGGTGGATGCGGACCAACGACCGGGTCGATTTCTCCGAGTTCTACCGGGCCTACGAGCCGATCCAGCGCTACGACTGGTCCGGGGATCCCGAGGCCCCGCTCAGCCGCCTGCCCGCCCCCATCCAATTCGCCCGCTTCGACGGCAAGGTGTCCTACAAGGGCCAGCACGCGATGGCCCGCGACGTCGCCGACCTGCGGGCCGCCGTCGATGCGGCCGGGGTCGAGGAGGCGTTCCTGGCCGTTGCCTCGCCGATGGCCGTCGAGCTCGGCCAGACGAACGACGCCTACGACAGCGAGGAGGAGTTCATCTCCGCCCTGGCGGACGCGCTGGGCGAGGAATACCGGGCGATCGTCGACGCCGGGTTCCTCCTGCAGGTGGACGACGCCGTGCTCCCGCAGTGGGTCGGCGCCGCCGAGCGCTCCGGGGTGGACCGAAAGGAGCTCGACCGCTTCGCCGGCCTGCGCATCGACGCTCTCAACGCCGCGCTCGACGGCATCCCGTCCGACCGGGTTCGGTTCCACATCTGCTGGGGGAGCTGGAACGGCCCGCACACCTCCGACGCCCCGCTGGCGTCGGTCATCGACTACGTGCTCAAGGTCAACGCCGACGCGTACCTGATCGAGTCGGCCAACCCTCGCCACGAGCACGAGTGGCAGCTCTGGGAGGACCGAAAGCTCCCCGAGGGCAAGGTGCTCGTCCCGGGTGTGGTGAACCACCAGACGAACGTCGTGGAGCACCCCGAGCTCGTCGCCTGGCGGATCCAGAACTTCGCCCGGTTACTCGGACGCGAGAACGTGATGGCCGGCACCGACTGCGGCTTCTGCCAGGGCTGGCACGAGATCCGCACCCATCCGAGCATCCAGTGGGCGAAGCTCCGCTCACTGTCGGAAGGTGCCGCCCTTGCCAGCGAGCGCCTCTGGGCGTGACTCCCTAACCTGCGGACCATGCCGATACAGACGCGCACGGGCGGTCAGGTCATCGTCGAGGCCCTGGAGCGGGCGGGGATCCGCCACTGCTTCGGGGTGCCGGGTGAGAGCTACATGGGCCTCCTCGACGCGTTCATCGACTCGCCGGTCGAGTTCGTGTCCTGCCGCCACGAGGGGGGCGCCTCGTTCATGGCCCAGGCGTACTCGCGGATCTCCGGGGAGATCGCCGTCTGCATGGGCACCCGGGCCGTCGGCACCGCCAACATGGCTATCGGCATACACAATGCCCAGCAGGACTCCACCCCGCTTATTGCCATTGCCGGAGGGGTGAACCGCCCCTTCGCCGGCCGGGAGGCGTTCCAGGAGGTCGACCTCGTGGCGGCGATGACGCCGTTCACCAAGCTCGCCATCGAGGTCCGCTCCGCCGACCAGGCCCCCGAGGTCATGGCCCGGGCCGTCCACGCGGCCACCTCGGGTCGTCCGGGCGCGGTGTTCGTGGTTGTCCCGCAGGACGTGTGCGACGAGGCGACGAGCCTGCCGGTCCGCACCCCCACCCCGATGCCCCCGCCGGCGCCGGATCCGGCTGCCGTTTCCGCCCTTCTGGATGCATTGTCCGCCGCCCGCCGGCCGCTCCTGTGGGCCGGCGGAGGCGTGTCGCGTTCGCCGGAGGCCGTTGCCCGGCTGGTCGAGTTCGCCGAGGCGGCGGAGGTGCCGGTGATGACCAGCTGGCGTCACCACGACGGGTTCCCGAACGACCACCGCCTGTTCCTCGGAAGCTCCGGCATCGGTGCGTCCCCCGTGGTCTGGGAGCGCCTGGAGGCGGCGGACGTCGTCGTGGCGCTCGGCAACCGCCTCCAGGAGCACACCACCGGCAGCTACCGCTTCCCCGATCCGGCAGCACGGCTGTTCCAGGTCGATCTCGACCCCGCGGTGATGGTCAACCACCGCTCCCCCGAGCTGGCGATCCAGGCCGACGTCGTCGCCACGCTCGCCGCCCTCCTCGAGCGGCTGCCGCGTCCGGCCCCCGGCGCAGACAGCAGGCGGGAGGCGAACCGGGCGGACCGAGCCCGCTTCGAGGCAACGGGAGCGCTGCCGGACGCAGACCCTGCGCCCGGTGCCGGCATCGCCTATGCGCAGCTGTTCGGTGCCCTCGCGAAGCGGCTCGGACCCGACACCATCGTCACCTCCGATGCCGGCAACTTCTATGGGTGGCTGGCCCGGTACGTACGCTTCAGCCGTCCCCGGACCTATCTCGGGCCGGCGTCGGGGGCGATGGGCTACGGCGTGCCGGCGGCCATCGGAGCATCCTTTGCCCAACCGGAAACCCCGGCCATCTCGCTCTCCGGGGACGGAGGGTTCCTGATGACGATGGCGGAGCTCGAAACGGCGGTGCGCCACGAGAGGCACGTCGTGGCCATCGCCTGCGACAACTCCCGCCACGGG
>WQVT01000080.1 GCA_009785715.1 Acidimicrobiaceae bacterium
CCGGGTTCGAGACCCTGGTCGAGGCCGGCTACCAGCCGGAATCGGCCTACTTCGAATGCCTCCACGAAGTGAAGCTGATCGTCGATCTGATCTACGAGCACGGCATCTCGGGGATGCGCTATTCCATCTCGACCACCGCCGAGTACGGCGACCTCACCCGCGGTCCGCGCATCGTGAGCGACAGCGTCCGGGCCGAGATGCGCAAGATCCTGGGCGAGATCCAGGACGGGTCCTTCGCCAACGAGTGGATCGCCGAGAACCAGGCCGGCCTGCCCCGCTACCACGAACTGCAGACCCAGGGCCGCGAGCACCCGGTCGAGGCGGTGGGAGCGAGGTTGCGGGCGATGATGCCGTTCATCAACGCCGGCGGCTCCCGGCCCCAGGACGTCTCGGGCGGCTGATCCACACACGGCGGGAGGGGTACCGTCGGGTTTCATGCCCGACGCGGCCGTAGCGCTCGCCGAACCCCCCGAGGAGGTGGAGGCCGCCCGTGCGGTCCTCTCCGACCTCCGCCGCGCCCGCCGCCGGCAACGGACCCGCGACTTCGACCCGTTCGAAGCCCTCTACCGGGTGTACATCACCGCGATCTTGAGCGGCATCGTGATCTGGCTCGCCTCGGGGATCACCGGCGACACCAAGGTGCCGGCCGCCACCGCGGCCCACGTCGCCGCCCACGACGCCCAGTGGGTGGGTCTCGTGGTCGCGGTCGCCTGGGCCGTGGGGCTTCGCTCGGGCGGGCAGGGTGGCCCCCTCGCCATCGAGGCCGCGGACGTGCGCCACGTGCTGCTCGCGCCGGTGGAGCGCTCGGTCGCACTGCGACCCGTCGCGATCCGCCAGCTGCGCTTCGCCGCCCTCGTCGGCTCCGGGGTGGGGGCGGTGGCCGGGCTCCTCGCCTTCCGGCGCCTGCCCGGCGGCTTCCCGGCCTGGGTCGTGGCCGGGGCCGCGGTGGGTCTGCTCGTGATGCCCTCCTCGCTGAGCCTGGCCATGCTGGTCTCCGGCCGCCGTCTTGGCCGCTACGTCGGCGGGGGCCTGGCGCTGGTGGTGCTGGCGTGGGCGGTGGTCGACCTCGTCACCCACGTGACGACCTCGCCTACCACCTTCCTCGGCCAGCTGGCCCTGTGGCCCCTCCGAACAAGGCTCACGGCCCTGATCGGGGTGGCGGTGTCCCTCGCCGCGGTGGCCGCGGGCCTGACCCTGGTGCCGGGCAGCTCGCTCGAGGCCGCCGAGCGGCGGGCGACCCTGGTCGGCCAGATCCGCTTCGCGGCGACCCTGCGCGATCTGCGGACGGTGATGGTCCTGCGCCGTCAGCTGTCCCAGGAGCTCCCGCGCCGCCGGCCCTGGTTCCGCCTTCCCCGCGCGGGCCGATGGCCGGCGTGGCGACGCGGCTGGCACGGGATCCTCCGCTTCCCGGCGTTGCGCCTCGCCCGCCTGGCGGTGCTCGGTGCCGGCGCGGGAGCGGCGTGCGTCGGGATCTGGCGGGGAACGGCGCCGCTGGTGATCGTGGCCGGGCTGTGCATGTACGTGGCGGGGCTCGACGCCGGCGAGGCGCTGGCGCAGGAGATCGACCACCCCGACCGTCGCGAGACCTACGACCTCGCCAACGGGGAGCTCGAGGTGCGCCTCCTCGCCCCCTCGGTGGCGGTGATGGCGGCGGTGGCCGCCGTCGGGGTGGTGACCGCCTACCTGGTGTCGGGGGCCACGCCGCTCGCCGCCGAGCTCGGCGGCGTGATGTTCATCCCCTGCGCCCTGACCGGCCTCGCCGGCGCCACGATCTCGGTGGTGCAGGGGGCACCCGCGAACTTCTCGAGCGCCACCTCGGCGCTCCTGCCCCCCGAGGCCAACGGCTTCCGTGCCATCTTCCGGATGGTGTGGCCCCCGGCGGTGGCGATCATCGGCTTCCTCCCGCTCTTTGCGGCCCGCCATCTTCAGCCCGGGCAGGGGACCCGCGTCGGGAGGGTCGCCGGCCTCCAGCCGCTGATCCTGATCCTGGTGGTGCTGGTCGCGGTCTGGGTCCGCTACCGCGACGACATCCACGCCTGGTTCGCCAAGACCATGGAAGAGGCCAAGGCGGCCCAGCGGCCCGCCGGGCCTCAGCGCTAGGGTCAAGGAACCGCCGATGTCCTCCTCCTCGCCCGCCAGCAGGGCCTCATCAGCCAACCGGGTCCCGCCGGCCATCCGGGCCCGGGGCCTCACCAAGGACTATGGCGACCTGGTGGCCCTCGAACCGCTCGACCTGGACATCCCCGAGGGCCAGCTGATGGTGCTCGTCGGGCACAACGGGTCGGGCAAGACGACGTTCCTGCGGATGACGGCCGGGCTCCTCGATCCGAGCGCAGGCAGCGTGGAGGTCGCCGGCGAGCCGGCCGGCTCGCTCGACGCCCGCGCCGCGCTGTCTTACCTCCCCGACAACCCGGTGCTCTACGACGACCTCTCGGTGGCCGAGCACATCGAGTACACCTGTCGGCTCCACGGCGCCATGGACTGGGAGGGACGCGCCGTGGGCCTGCTCGACGATCTCGGCCTGACCTCGAGGGCCGACGACCTACCGTCCCGGTTCTCCCGGGGCCTGCGGCAGAAGACGGCGATCCTGCTGGCGCTGATCCGCCCGTTCGAGATCCTCCTCGTCGACGAGCCGTTCGTCGGGCTCGACCCCGGGGGCCGGGAAGCCTTCGTGGAGCTCCTCGACGACGTCGCCGCCGCCGGAGCCACAGTCGTCATCGCCACCCACCAACTCGAGTACGTCACCAAGGCGGACCGCTGCGTCGCCCTCCGGGACGGGGCGCTCGTCTACGACGGCCCGCCCGGGCAGGTCGACGTGCTCTCCCTCGTGGGCTAGCCGAGAGCCGACACGACGTAGTCGACGCAGGCGGTGAGGGCCTCCACGTCGGCGGGGTCGACGGCGGGGTACATGCCGACCCGCATCTGGTTGCGGCCGAGCTTGCGGTAGGGCTCGGTATCGACGATTCCGTTGGCCCGCAAGGCGGCGCAGACGGCGGAGGCGTCCACGGCAGGGTCGAAGTCGACGGTGCCGACAACGGTGGAGCGCTCCTCGGGGTTGGCGACGAAGGGGTGGGCAAAGGTCGACTGATGCGCCCAGCCGTACAGGTGCCCCGACGAGGCGCGGCAGCGGGCGGCGGCGAAGTGCATGCCGCCGCCGGCAAGGAGCCACTCGAGTTGATGAACGAAGAGGAAGAGGGTGGCGACGGCGGGGGTGTTGACCGTCTGGTTCCTGCGGCTCTGCTCCAGGGCGTCGGCGAGGTCCAGCGAGCCGGGGACCCAACGCCCCGACGCCTTGATCGCCTCGATGCGGGTCAGCGCGGCGGGGGAGAGGAGGGCCACCCACAAGCCGCCGTCGGACGCGAAGCACTTCTGCGGGGCGAAGTAGTAGGCGTCGACCTCGGAGGGGTCGAAGGGGATCCCGCCGGCGGCCGAGGTCGCGTCGACCAGAACAAGGGCGTCACCGTCCGCCCCGGCGGGGCGGGCCAGGGGGGCCATCACCCCGGTCGATGTCTCGTTCTGGGTGAGCGCGTAGGCGTCGAGGCCCGGCGCCCCCTTGGCAACGGGCAGTGCGCCGGGGGGTGCCTCGATCACCTCCGGCTCCTCGAGGTGGGGGGCGGCGGCCACCGTGGCGGCGAAACGGGCCGAGAACTCGCCGAAGCTCAGGTGCTGACTCCGGCGCTCGATCAGCCCGAAGGAGGCGACGTCCCAGAAGACGACGGAGCCGCCGTTGCCAAGCGCCACCTCCCATCCGGCGGGGAGGCCGAACAGCTCGGTGAGACCGGAGCGCAGGCGACGGACCAGGCTGCGGACCGGGTCGGCGCGGTGGCTGGTGCCGATCTCCGTTGCCCGGGACAGGGCGGCCAGCGCCTCGGGGCGGACCTTCGACGGTCCGCAGCCGAAGCGCCCGTCGGCGGGCAGGAGTGCGGGAGGGATGCGGATATCGATGCTCGTGTTACCGGCCACTGTGCCAGCATGGCAGGCAATGGCTCGCATCTCCCATCGCATTGCGTCGGTCTCCGAATCTGCCACCCTGGCCATTGACGCCAAGGCCAAGGCGCTCCAGGCCGCCGGCGAGGACGTCATCGGCTACGGGGCGGGGGAGCCCGACTTCCCCACTCCGGCCCACATCGTCGAGGCCGCGGCCGCCGCCTGCCGCGACCCGAAGAACCACAAGTACACCCCGACCGCCGGAATGCCCGCCCTGAGGGAGGCCATCGCCGCCAAGACGGCCCGCGATTCGGGCTACGAGGTAGGCGCCGCGCAGGTCCTCGTGACCAACGGGGGAAAACAGGCGGTGGAGCAGGCGTTCGCCACACTCCTCGACCCGCTCGACGAGGTGCTGCTTCCTGCGCCGTACTGGACGACCTACCCCGAGTGCATCCGCCTCGCCGGCGGGGTGGCGGTCGAACTGCCGACGACCATCGACACCGGGTTCCGGGTCTCGGTGGAGCAGCTGGAGGCGGCTCGCACCCCGCGCACGAAGGTCCTCCTCTTCTGCTCGCCGTCCAACCCCACCGGCGCCGTCTATCCCCCCGATCAGGTGGAGGCGATCGGGCGTTGGGCCGTCGAGCACGGCATCTGGGTGATCACCGACGAGATCTACGAGCATCTCGTCTACGGCGACGCCCGCTTCTCCTCGATGCCCGTCCTCGTCCCCGAGCTGGCGGAGCAGTGCGTCGTGCTCAACGGGGTGGCGAAGACCTACGCCATGACCGGCTGGCGTGTGGGCTGGCTGATAGGCCCTCTCGATGTCGTCAAGGCGGCCACCAACCTCCAGTCGCACTCCACCTCGAACGTGGCCAATGTCTCGCAGGTCGCCGCGCTCGCCGCGGTCACCGGTCCCCTCGACGGGGTGGCGGAGATGAAGGTGGCGTACGAGCGGCGGCGGAAGACCATCGTCTCGTTGCTCGACGAAATTCCCGGCGTGCGGTGCCTGGAACCGGAGGGGGCGTTCTACGCCTACCCGAGCTTCGAGGGGGTCCTCGGCCGCACGATCCACGGGCACCGGCCCACCGACACCCTGGAGCTCGCGGCCGTGGTGCTGGAGGAGGCGAAGGTGGCGTTCGTCCCCGGCGAGGCCTTCGGCTCGCCTGGCTACGGGCGGTTCTCCTACGCCCTCGCCGACGAACCGATGGCCGAGGGCGTCACCCGGATCGCCAAGCTGCTCGGGTAGCTGAGGCCGCTCAGGGCGCGATCCGGGTCAGACGGGCGTCACGAATCGCGCCCTGAACCCCGGGTCAGGCGGTCGTGACCGGGAGCCAGCCGGGGCGGGCCTTCTCGAAGGCGTCGATGTCGGCCGCGTGGCGGAGGGTGAGGCCGACGTCGTCGAGACCCTCGAGGATCCGGTGCTGGGTAAAGGGATCGAGGGGGAAGGTGGCCTCGATGCCGGCCGCCGGTGCGCTCACCGTCAGGCGCTCGATGTCGATGTGGATCTCGAGCGCGGGGTCGGCCTTGATGGCCCGCAGGAGCGCCTCGTCGACGTCCGGCTCGACGACCACGGGAACGAGGCCCGCTTTCGTCGAATTGTTGTAGAAGATGTCCCCGAAACGTGGGGAGATCACCGCCTGGAAGCCGTAGTCGGTGAGCGCCCACACGGCGTGCTCGCGCGAGGAGCCGATCCCGAAGTTCGGGCCGGCGACGAGGATGGTGGCGCCGGCGTATTCGGGGGCGTTCAGGACGAAGTTCCGGTCGTCGCGCCATTCGGCGAAGAGACCCTTTCCGAAGCCGGTCCGCTCCACCCGCTTGAGCCAGTCGCTCGGGATGATCTGGTCGGTGTCGACGTCGGACCGGTCGAGGGGGAGCGCGGTCCCGGAGATGACGTGTACGGGTTGCATGGCTATCTCTCCTTGATCAGGCGAGGTCGGCGGGGCTGGCGAAGTGACCGGACACTGCGGTGGCCGCAGCGACGGCGGGGGAGACCAGGTGGGTTCTGCCGCCCCGGCCCTGGCGCCCCTCGAAGTTCCGGTTCGAGGTGGATGCGGATCGTTCGCCGGGGGACAGCTGGTCCGGGTTCATGCCGAGGCACATCGAGCAGCCGGGGGAGCGCCATTCGGCGCCGGCCGCGGTGAACACCTTGTCCAACCCTTCGGCCTCGGCCTGGGCCTTGACCTGTCCCGAGCCCGGCACCACCAGGGTCCGCACCTTCGGGGCCACCTGCCGGCCCTCGAAGACGGCAGCGGCCGCCCGCAGGTCCTCGATCCGGGAGTTCGTGCACGAGCCGATGAACACGGTGTCCACGGCGATATCCCGCAGGCGCGTGCCGGGGGTGAGCCCCATATAGGCGAGGGCTCTGGCGGCGACCTCCCGGGCGGCGGGGCTGTCGAAGCTGTCCGGATCGGGCACGGACCCCGACAGGGGCAGGACCTGGCCGGGGTTCGTGCCCCACGTGATCTGCGGGGTCAGGCTGCTGGCGTCGATCGTGATCTCCTTGTCGAACACCGCCCCCTCGTCGGTCACGAGGGTCCTCCACTCGGCGACCGCCTCGTCCCACGCGTCGCCCTTGGGGGCGTGGGGCTTCTCCTTCAGATAGGCGAAGGTGATGTCGTCGGGGGCGACCAGTCCGGCCCGGGCGCCGGCCTCGATGGACATGTTGCAGACGGTCATGCGGCCCTCCATCGACAGGGCGCGGATCGCCGAGCCGCGGTACTCGATGACATGGCCGATCCCGCCGCCGGTGCCGAGCTCGCCGATCACGGCGAGGATGATGTCCTTGGCGGTCACGCCGGCGGGAAGCTCGCCCTCCACGTTCACCGCGAGGGTCTTCGGCCGGACCTGCGGAAGCGTCTGGGTGGCGAGCACGTGCTCCACCTCGCTGGTCCCGATCCCGAAGGCCAGGGAACCGAACGCCCCGTGCGTGGCGGTGTGGCTGTCGCCGCAGACCACGGTCATGCCCGGCTGGGTGAGGCCCAGCTCGGGGCCGATGACGTGCACGATGCCCTGGTGCGGGTCGCCCATCGGGTAGAGCGTGACGCCGAACTCGTCGCAGTTGGCTTCGAGGACCTCGATCTGCTTGGCCGAGATGGGGTCGGCGATCGGCTGGTCGAGGCCGGTGGTCGGGACGTTGTGGTCCATGGTCGCCACCGTCAGGTCAGGGCGGCGTACCCGCCGGCCCTCGGCCCGGAGGCCGTCGAACGCCTGCGGCGAGGTGACCTCGTGCACCAGGTGCAGGTCGATGTAGAGAAGGTCCGGCTCATCTGCGCCGCCCTCGTGCACCACGTGTCGTTCCCAAACCTTGTCGGGCAAGGTTGTCGGAGTCATGGTCCGTGCAGTCATGTCGTTCCTCGGATCCTGGTCCGCATCTCAGTAAGTGAGATATGATCTCGTCTTATGGGCACCAGTGTAAGTGGCGTCGGGGTCCTCGACAAGGCTGTTGCCGTCCTCGATGCCCTGGAGACCCGGCCCCGGTCCCTGGCCGAACTGGCCGAGGCGACGTCGCTGCCCCGCGCGACCGCCCACCGCCTGGCCGTGGCGCTCGAGCGTCACCAGCTTGTCGGGCGCGACGAGGCCGGCCGCTTCGTGCTCGGCGGGCGCCTGACGACGCTCGGGCGGGCCGCCGGCGTGGGCGGGCGGTCGCTCGCCGACGTGGCAACGCCGGCGCTGACCGAGTTGCGGGACCGGACCGGAGAGAGCACGCAGCTCTACGTCCGCGTCGGCGACACCCGCGTCTGCACCGTCTCGCTGCAGTCGCCGCACAGCCTACGGACGATCGTCCCCGTCGGCGCCGCCCTGCCCCTCGACGTCGGATCGGCGGCGAAGGTGCTGACGGGTGATCCCGAGGCCGGCCGGCGGGGGTGGGCGGAGAGCGTCGAGGAGCGCGAACGGGGGGTGGCCTCCGTCAGCGCCCCGGTGCTGATGGACGGCGAGCCGGTCGCCGCCGTGTCGGTCTCCGGGCCGGTGCAGCGCACGACCCGCCAGCCGGGCCGGCGCTACGCGGCGGCGGTGATGGAGGCCGCCCGGGCCGTGGAGCGGGCGCTGGGGTAGCTGCGTCGGCCGGTCGGCCGTCGAGTCGCCCCCGTGCGGCGGCTCGGCTTCGCAACGAAGCCGCCGCACCGGGGGCGCAACGACCTCCTCCACCCGCAACGGGGGCAACGGGGACTATGCGGGTTCGGGCGTCGGTGGCGCCCCGGTCAGGCTCGCTTCGGAAAGGCCAGGCAGGCCGGCGGCGGAACGGGCGGTGACCTCGAGGCAGGCGCCGAGCAGGGCGACGGAGAACTCGGGGGCCTTGTCGACGCAGGCCCGGTGGTCGCCGTGCACCTCGTAGGTGGTGGCGCCCGGGATGGCCGTCGCCAGCCATCGTTGGCGGCCGGGGGATACCAACCGGTCCTCGGTCGTGATCA
>WQVT01000081.1 GCA_009785715.1 Acidimicrobiaceae bacterium
CTCGATCCGCTGGTCGCCCGAGCGCGCCTTGGCGGAGAGCATCGCCTCGATGACCTTCGGGTCGATGGCCGAACCCCCGCCGGCCACGCTGCGCACGGCGGCCGCGAGCTCGTCAACGTCGGCCACGCGCTCCTTGAGCAGGTAGCCCCGACCCTCCGCTCCCTGCTCGAGCAGGGCCCTCACGTAGGCCGGCTGGGCGTACTGGCTCAACAGGATGATCCCGACGTCGGGGTGGTGGGTGCGGCAGTACGACGCGAACTGCACCCCTTCGTCGATGTGGCTGGGCGGCATCCGGATGTCGGTCAGGACCACGTCCGGTTCGTCGCGGTCCACGGCTTCGCGTAGCTCGGGGAGATCGGCACACACCGCCACCACCTCGAGGTCCTCGTGCGAGGCCAAGAGCTGGCGTACGCCCTCGCGGACCAGGTAGTGGTCGTCAGCCACGATCAGCCGGATCCCCAACCCGGCAGCCGGCTCCGCGTCAGACACTGTTCAACGATAGCGGGGGTGGTGCCAGCACGAAGGCGCGAAGACACCTGCGGGCACCCTCGCAGACAGCGGCGCGAAATCGGAAGCTGACGAACGACAGCCGGCCCGGCTGCAGCCTCCTAAGGAAGGAGTTCGTCCATGACCCATTTCTCGTCCTTTCAGGGCCGCGCCGTTCGACTGGCGGCGGTGGCCGGAATCGGCCTCGCCGGCGCGGTCGGCGTGAGCGCCGCCGTCCCGGGAGGGGCATTCGCCGAGGGCTCTTCCGGGCCCGCCGCGAACCAGGGCCCGAGCCAGAGTGCGATGCCCGGACCGAGCCAGAGCGCGCTGACGTTCGAGACCCTCGACAACCCGGCCGATCCCACGTTCAACCAGCTCCTCGGGATCAACGATCACGGCCTCATCGCCGGCTATTTCGGCAGCGGCGAGGCGGGTCACCCGAACAAGGGGTACCTCCTCTCCCCTCCGGCCAACTACACCGCCGAGAACTTCCCCGGATCGGTGCAGACCCAGGTGACCGGGCTCAACAACGTCGGCACCACCGTCGGCTTCTACGCCGACGCAAACGGTGACAATTTCGGCTTCGCCCTCCGCAACGGGCTCTACACCGTCTACCAGGACCCGAACACCGGCACCGGCACCGTCAACCAGCTCCTCGGCGTCAACGACGAGAACATGGCGGTCGGGTTCTACACCGACGGCAACGGCCTCAACCACGGGTACCTGCTCAACCTCACCTCGGGCAAGTTCATCGAGACCCGGATCCCCGGTGGCACCAACACCGTGGCCACGGGCATCAACGACGACGGCGACATCACCGGGTTCAGCACCAACGCCGACAAGCAGGTGTTCGGCTGGCTCTTCCGCCACGGCCGGTTCTCGGAATTCGAGTTCAAGGGCTCGACCAACACCACCCCGCTCGGGGTCAACAACCGGGACGAGGTCGTGGGCGCCTATGTCGACGCCGCCGGCAAGACCCACGGGTTCACCCTGAACCAGGCCTTCGGGCGCAAGCAGTGGACCAGCGTGGACGACCCCAACGGGATCGGCACCACGACCGTCAACGGCGTGAACGACTTCGGTCAGTTGGTCGGCTTCTACACCGACGCCGCCGGCAACACCGACGGCTTCCTGGCCAAGTAACTCCCTGCAGGCCGCGAGCGGGACGGGGGCTCGCGGCTCGTAGGTACGAGACCCAGGGCCCGGCCGCAACCCACCCCGGCGGCCGGGCCCTGTGACACTCCTCTACCGACGACCCCGCCTGAACGGGCGAACGCTAGACGGCGCTGCCCGGATCGCCGCCGGTCTCCGCAGGCCCGAAGTGGACCTCGAGCGTGATCTCCTCGATCCCCCGCACCGCCACGAGCGTGATGGTCGGGGCGTCGTCGGCACCCAGTACGGCGTGCAGGTCGTCGGGATCGACCAGCGGCCGCCCGCCGGCGGAGACGAGCAGGTCGCCGCGCCGCACGCCGGCCGTCGCCGCCGGTCCTCCGTCCTCCACGGCCTGGACGAGCAGCCCGTCCCGGGCCTCGAGGCCGACAGCGGCCCGGAGCCTGCGTGCGGCACGGGTGGGCGCGAGGGCGACGCCGAGGCGCCGCCGCGTCGGCGAACGGCCCTCACCGAGGGCGCCGATGCGCTCCCGGAGGTCGGCGTCGGTGGGGAGGGCCAGGTAGAAGCCGTCGCCGAGGCGATGCGTGTTGATGCCGACGACGCGGCCCTCGCCGTCGACCAACGGTCCGCCCGACGACCCCCGGGCCATCGGCGCCGTGTGCTCGATGCTGCCGCGGATCAGGTGGCCGCCCGGCCCCCGGAACGGGCGCCCGACGCTCGAGACTTCCCCCCGCGTCACCCGCAGGGCGCCGGCGGCGGTCCTCGACAGGGCCCACACCGGGGTGCCGACCCCCAGATCGGTGTCCCCCCAACTCGGGACGGCGGGGCCGGCTCCCTCGACGCTCAGGACGGCGAGGTCGCCGTCGTGGTCCAGGCCGACGACGTCGGCGGTCACCGCCCGCTCGTCGGCAAGGATCACCGTCGCCTGCGGACCCCGCACGTTGTGGGCGTTGGTGACGACCCGGCCGGCGGCCACCACCAGCCCGACCCCCCGCCCCGGTCCACGGCCGATCCCCACGGTTGACGGCCCGACCCCCTCAACGGCCGCACGTGCCGCCGCCTGCAACTCCTCGATCACACTCATGGCTCACCTCCGAGTGACTTGTTAATTGCAAGGTACCATTCGGTAGTGGGCAAAGGGGGATCGATGTGGAAACGCACCGCGCCGGGGCAGCATGTGGGGGTGCCATCGCCCCCGAGCCGACGCGCGTCCCAACCGGTGCAACCCACCGCCCACTCCGCCCTGAGGGAAGAGCCTCCCGCCTCCGCCCTCGATGCCGCCCTCGCACGGGTGGGGGACCGTTGGTCGCTGCTCGTCGTCGACGCCCTCCTCGACGGCCCGCGTCGCTTCGGCGAACTGCAGGAGGCCGTGCCGGGGATCGCCACCAACGTGCTCACCCAGCGGCTCCGCCACCTGGAGCATGCACGCGTCGTGCTCCCGCGGCCCTATTCGCAGCGCCCGCTGCGCTCCGCGTACGAGTTGACCGGGGCGGGGCGCGAGCTGGGGGGCGCCCTTCGACTCCTGGCCCAGTGGGGATCGGACGCCCTACCCGGCGCCGCCAGCACGCCCGCCCATGCCGCCTGCGGCACGCCGCTCGAGGCCCGGTGGTGGTGCCCCACCTGCGATCAGCTGGTGGAGCACCCCAACCTGGACCCGGTGATCTGGGCCTGATTCAGCGGCCCCCTACTGGACCCAGGCGATGACCTCGAGCTGGATCTTCATGCTCCCCTGCAGCGGGCCGGCCGTGGTGTGACGAGCCGGCCGGCTGTGCTCATCGGGGAACACCTTGAGCCACTCCTCGTTGACGTTGGCCCGCAGCGAATTGTCGGCGAGCAGGACCTCGACCTTGGCGATGTCGTCGGTCGTGCCACCGGCGGCGGCCATGAACGCCTGCAGGTTCTCGAAGACGCGACGGACCTGTTCTGCCCCGTCTTCGGGCGTCTTGCCGGTGGCGGGATCGGCCCCCATGATCCCACCGGAGCACACGAGGGGCCCCACCCGGGAGCCGAAGGGAATCGGGTTCTGACCGTGGCTGAGACCTTCAACCTCGACTGAATTTCGCGAGCTCATCTTGCACTCCTCCTAGGTAGTCGAATCGGAAAAACGGCGTCTTTTCCGCGTTCAGGCAATCCGATCGAGCCAGACGAGCGGTATCTCCCGGCTCGTGCGCTCCTGGTTACGGCGGAAGTTCGGGTTCGTCTTGGCACGCTCCTCGCCCAGGGCTCGACGTTCCTCGCCGGCGGTGACAACCGCCCGCGCCCCGAACGTCTCGCCGGGCAATTCGACGGTCACCTCGGGATGCGCGACCAGGTTGTGGTACCAGTCCGGATGGTTCGGCGCTCCGCCGGCGGCCGCCGACACCAGAATCCGCCCGCCGATGTCGGTGTAGCCGAGCGGCACGACATGGGGGCGCCCACTCCGGGCGCCCGTGGTGGTGAGGAGCAGCAGATTCCTGCCGGCGAAGTCTCCGGTCACCGCTCCCGTCGCCCGGAACTCGGCCGTGACCGCCGCGTTGTACGCCCGGCCGTCCGCGAAGTCCGCTCGTGCTGGCATCTCCCCTCCTTGCCGCTCCCGCTCCGAGGTGTCCCCCGGACCGGTTGGGCATCGTAGCTGTTCTGCGCGACCCGCTCCTCGTGGAGGAGAGAAAAGATAAAGTCGCCCCGACAGGAGGCCATGTGACCAACTTGACGCTGAGTTTCGCGTTCGGGGAAAACCCGCGCTCCCGTCCGCTCATCGATGGCCGAGTCAGCCCAGAAGGTATCGATCTCCACCCGACACGTTCGGGTATGCAGGAGCTTGCGTGGAGACAGTTCCACGGCCACGAGTTCCAGATATCCGAGCTCTCGATGTCGAGCCTCATTGCGTCTCACAGTCGGGGAGATCGCTCCTTCATCGGCATACCCGTCTTCACCACCCGAGGCTTCATGCAGACCGCCATACTCGTGAGGGACGGCGCCGGCATCGACACACCGGAGAAGCTTGCGGGAAAGCGCATCGGCGTCCCGGAGTACCAGCAGACGGCAGCGCTGTGGGCACGCGGGATCATGGAACACGAGTTCGGGGTCCACCCGACAAGCTGCCACTGGTATATGGAGCGCTTGCCCGAACAGAGCCACGGCGGCTCCACCGGCTTCGAGCCGCCCGAGGATCTCGACTTCCAATACATCCCCTGGGAAAAGAACATCGATGCGATGCTCGCGTCCGGCGAGCTCGACGCCTCGCTCCTCGGTGGGCCCTGGGGCTCGGCACCATCCAATGTGAGGGGGCGTACCCGCAAGGCCATCGTCAACGCGAACCGGGGAGCCGTCCGTTACGGGCCCGGTACGGGCATCAGCCGCCTCTTTCCCGATCCTGCCGCCGAGGGTGCCCGCTACTTTCGGAAAACCGGAATATTCCCGGTCAATCACGGCGTCGCCGTTCGTTCAGATGTACTCGAGGAACATCCGTGGGTCGCGCTCAACATTTATCAGGCATTCCTTGAGGCAAAGGACCTGTGGTCCGCCGACAAGGACGAGGCCGAGCGCGCCTACCTGGATACCGGCTCGGTGGATGAAGGTGCGTTTCAAGGCCTTCAGAAGGATCTCTACCCGTACGGCGTCCGGGCAAATAGGCACCTCCTCGAGACCTTGATCCAGTATTCATTCGAACAGGGCCTGTCGGACCGCCTCGTCTCTATTGAGGAGATCTTCTACAGCCCCACGCTCGACCTATGAGGACGGAGACGTCATGAGACACAGCGAAGACCGAATCCTGGTTTCCCATGCAGGCGTCCTGCCTCGTCCCGAGGCCCTCCTGGCCCTCATGGCGGACAGCTCGACCCCGGTGGAAGAGGTCGAGTCCGCGCTGCCTGCCGCGGTGCAAGAAGTGGTCCGGCATCAACTCGAGACCGGGATCGATGTCGTCAACGACGGCGAGCTCTCCAAGGCCGCCGGCTTTTCGAGTTACGTGCGCGATCGAATGACGGGAATCGAGCAGCGCGAGCTCCGGCCCGGAGAGACACCGCGGACGCCGAACAAGAGGGATCAACGCGACTTTCCGGGCTTTTACGCCACCGGCCTCGGTCAACCGCGGAGCTCGCGCTTTCGGGTGCGCGGCGCGGCGGGCTCGACGAATCCACAGTCCTGCGTAGGGCCGTTGTCCTACATCGGGAAGGAGGCCGTCCAGCGGGATATCCGGAACCTTCTCGCCGCGCTGCCCGGGCCCGACGTCGAGGCATTCCTTCCCGCGGTTGCGCCGGGAACGGTGGAGCACTGGCTCTGGAACGAGTACTACCCCGACGACGAGTCCTTTCTCTATGCCATTGCCGACGTGCTGCACGAGGAGTACCTCGAGATCACGAACGCCGGCCTCGTGATCCAGATCGACGATCCCGACCTCCCCGACGGCTGGCAGGCGCACCCCGAGATGGATGTGGCCACCTACCACCGGTTTGCGAAGACCAGAGTCGAGGCGCTGAATCACGCCCTGGACGGCATACCGGAGCACCTGGTCCGCTTCCATATCTGCTGGGGAAGCCAGCACGGACCGCACAAAGACGACATACCGCTCCGTGAGATCATCGACCTCGTCCTCGAGGTCCATGCGGAGTGCTACTCCATCGAGGCCGCAAACCCGACCCACGAGCACGAGTGGCGGATCTGGGAAGAAGTCAGCCTCCCGGACGGCAAGTCACTGATGCCGGGCGTCGTCGGTCACGCCAGCGATCTCATCGAGCACCCACAGCTGGTCGCGCAACGTCTCGAGCGGGTGGCCCGACTTGTCGGTCGCGAGAACGTGATCGCCGGGACGGATTGCGGTCTTGCGTCGCGTGTCAGCCATCCGGAGATCTGTTGGGCAAAGCTCACGTCACTGGCAGAAGGGGCGCGCCTCGCTTCTCAGGCGCTGTGGTGACGCGTCGGATGCCACCCTGGTGGGACGAAAGCTGGCAGGTCATCGTGATCGGCGGCGGGAACGCGGCGCTGGTCTCGGCGATCTCCGCGCGGGAACACGCCGACCGTGTGCTGCTGATCGAGCGGGCGCCGGCGGAGATGCGCGGCGGGAACACCCGCCACACCCGCAACGTGCGCTGCGTGCACGCCCAGGGCGACGCGTTCGTCGAGGGAAGCTACCTCTACGAGGAGCTCTGGGATGACCTGTGCCAGGTGGGTACCGGGCCGACCGACGAGAAACTGGCGGCGCTCACCGTCCGGGAGTCCGAGGGCGTCCCGCCGTGGATGGCCCGGCACGGCGTGCGCTGGCAGGCACCGCTCTCGGGCACGCTGCATCTCGGGCGGACCAATCGCTTCTTCCTCGGCGGGGGGAAGGCGCTCGTCAACACCTATCACCGAAGGTTGGAACAGCTCGGGGTCCGGGTCGTCTACGACACCACGGTCGAGGAACTGGTGATGGCCGGTGACCGCTGCGCCGGCGTCATCGTGGAGGCCCCCGACGGCCGCCACCGAGTCGAGGCGGCGGCGGTGGTCTGCGCCTGCGGAGGGTTCGAGGCCAACCTCGATTGGCTGCGGCGGTACTGGGGCGACGCGGTCGACAACTACGTGATCCGGGGGACGCCGTACAACGACGGCCGCCTGCTGGCGTTCCTCTACGGGCTCGGCGCCGCCCCCGCCGGGCAGGAGAAGGGATTCCACGCCGTGGCGGTCGACGCCCGGGCCCCCCGCTTCGACGGGGGCATCGCCACGCGTCTCGACACGATCCCCTTCAGCATCGTGGTGAACGGGGCCGGCCGGCGCTTCTACGACGAGGGAGAGGCGCTGTGGCCCAAGCGCTACGCGATCTGGGGGCGCAACATCGCCGAGCAGCCCGGCCAGATCGCGTGGTCGATCTGGGATTCCAAGGTCCGCTCGCAGTTCCTGCCGCCGATGTACGGCGCCAGCAGCGCCGACACGCTGCAGGCACTCGCTCCGCTCCTCGGCCTCGACCCCGACGCCCTCAAGGCGACCGTCGAGAGCTACAACGCGGCGGTCGTCCCGGGAGGAACCTTCGATCCCTCGATGCTCGACGACTGCCACACGGCCGGGCTCGCCCCGCCGAAGAGCCACTGGGCGCAGCGGATCGACACGCCGCCGTACTTCGGGATCGCCATGAGGCCGGGCATCACCTTCACCTATATGGGTGCGCGCGTGGACGAGGACGCCCGCGTGGTGCGCACCGACGGCACGTCCTTTCCCAACGTGTTCGCCGCCGGGGAGATCATGTCGGGCAACATCCTCTCCACCGGCTACCTCGCGGGGTTCGGGATGACGATCGGAGCGGTCTGGGGACGGATCGCCGGAGGGAACGCGGCTCGTGCAACAAGAGACTGACCTCTATCAGCGGGCCGCATTCCAGCTCAATATCTGCAACTCGTGCCGGTACTGCGAGGGATACTGCGCCGTTTTCCCGGCCCTGGAACGGAGAACAGAACTCGGTCCGGGGAGCATCGACCTCCTCGCCAACCTGTGTCACGACTGCCGCGACTGCCTCTACGCCTGCATGTACGCCCCTCCCCACGAATTCGGGATAGACCTCCCCCGCACCCTGTCCCGGGTGCGCCGTCGCAGCTGGAAGGACGACCTCCCCTGGCCAGCCCGGCGTCTCGCCGGCCTCGC
>WQVT01000082.1 GCA_009785715.1 Acidimicrobiaceae bacterium
GAAGTGGCGATGATCGAGGGTGGCGATCTGGGCGATTCGGAGTCGCTCAGCCGCGGCTACAACTGAGGCGTCGACTGTTCCGAGTGGCAGGTCCCGGTAGCGCCCGACGAGTTCAGCCATACGGAGCCAGTCCTCGCCGGCCACGGACTCGCTTATCAGGTTGCCTGCTGCGAAGTCCCCGAGAAAACGAACTTCTGCTTCAACGCCGAGCCGACTGGCCAACAGGTACGCCACCTCGGTGACGACAAGTACTGGCACGAGGAGGGGGCCTGGGTGGGATTCCAGGAACGTGAGAGCTTCGACGTGGTGGTCGTCGTCGGCGTCGACGTAGGCGTAGAGCGGTCCGGCGTCGACAAGGACCGCTATTGGGCTACCTCGTCACGCAGGATCTCTTCAATCCGTACGGAAACATCGTGGGACCCGCTTCTCCCTGCGCCGGCCGCGATCATTCGGCGTCGTCCAGTCGGGCGAGACCCGAGATGGCTTTCAATGGCCTCCCTGGTGAGTTCAGAGACCGTGACTCGTCTCCGCTCGGCTTCATGGCGGAGTCGGGCGTCGAGGTCATCCGGGAGTTTGACCGTGGTCCGCTTCATGGTATGTCAGCATACCTATCTACTCTGGGCGCTGCCAGACAGAGACGTGCGTGGTGCTCTCGCCGGTGAACGGCGAACGATTCCAATCCGCCCAACGGTGGAGCAGCGACAGGCCGGCCAGTCGTGCCATCAGGTCGAGCTCGGATGGCCACACGTAGCGCCAGGGAAGACTCGACTCTCGTAGCCCCGAGTCGCCGGCCTCGAAATAGTGACCTATAACCCGCTGGGCCACGAGGTCGACGTAGTGGTCATACCCCACAAAGCCCGGGCCACGGGCGTACACACGAGCGTCCTCACCAGGTGGCAGTCGACGCAAGGGTGGAACGAGGACTTCGATGAGGAAATGCCCGCCCGGCTCGAGGTGGGCGGCCGCATTCGCGAAGCAGGCGACTTGCTGATCCTGAGTCGTCAGGTTGACGATGGTGTTGTAAACCAGGTACACGAGACGGAACCGCCCATCGACATGCGTCGTGGCCATGTCCCCAATCGTGACCTCGACTCGCCCTGCCTTGTCGTTGGCCCGAAGCTCCGCCGCTTCGGTGTCGGACAGCTCGATCCCGGCCACCGGCACGCCTCGCTCCGCGAGCGGTATCGCAACCCTGCCGGTGCCGATACCGAACTCCAACGCCGAGCCGTCGCCTGCAAGCTCCGCCAGCAGCTCGACGGTCGGCCCGAGCATCCGAGCGTCGAACATGTTGCTGGCGGCGTCGTCGTAGCGGACCGCCGCCTCATTACCGATGGAGTCCTGCGGCATGGCCCTGACACTCGCACAGCCCCACAAATCACGGCAACAGATTTGACCCGGGCGGAGGTCCCGGGACCATCGCGTGACAAGGGGGCCGCTGCTCTATGGACCACTGGGGACGTGCGATGTCGAAGAAGCTTCGAGCCCGGCGGTCACTTAGCGCCGCGCGATGACGCGGTCAATGCTGGTCTGAGGGCCATCGGAGTGCAGGCGAGTGATGGCTATGACGCGCCCGCGGCCGCCTGGCTGCGCATTCAGCGGTGGTGGTGCGCACCGTCGACGACGGGCCGCTGCCGTTCCGCCCGGGCGCCTTCGACCTGGTGGCCAGTCGCCATCCGGTAGTCACCATGTGGAGTGAGGTGGCCCGGGTGCTCCGCTTGGGCGGGCGTTTCAAGTCTCCGATGACGCCGGTGCTGCGCTCGACGACTTGATTGGCCATCGCGGCTCCCCGACAGAGGTGTCGTCGTCGGCAGCGGCTGCTCAGTCGGTGGCGATGCCTTCGATTCCGGCGCCGAGGCCCGTGACGCTGCCGATGTCGGTGAGGCTGCCTCCGGGGTTGACATGGAACTCGTCGACGGCTCCGGCCCCGCCGGCTTCGACATAGAGCGTATGACTGTCCGTTGAGGCCGCGAGGTCGATGGGGCCGGTGTCGGTGGTAGCCACCACGCCGGTCGCGCCGACGAGCGAGGGCGTCCCGTTCCCGGCGACGGTGTAGGCGCTGACGGTGTTGCTCCCGGCGTTTGCGACGTAATAGTCGGCGCCGACTCCGGTGACCCAGCAGAGTGCCGTTTGGCCGTCGGCGACGGAAGCGCTCAGGCTGGTGAGCGAGCCGCCGGCGCCGAGGGTGAAGGTGTGGAGAGCGCTCGGTCCCGCCTCGGCCACCACGAACTGCCCGGTGGGGCTGAACGTGAAGGCGAAGGGCACGTTGCCCGGGTCGGGCGTCACGGCCGGCGTGGGCGAGGGGAGTCCGGCGGGGGTCACGCTGAACACGTCGAGCGAGCTGGTGCTGGCCTTGGTGGTGACGATCAGCTCGGAGCCGTTCGGGGTGAAGCCGACCTGGCCGGGGGATTGCAGGTAGTTCGGCGGGTCGCTGTTGTCGAAACCGAGCGAGCGGGACGATCCCGGGATGGTAAACAGACGGTCGCCCTGGAGCCGGTAGCCGCTCAGTGTGCCGGTCCCGCCGGCGTCGAGCACGTAGACGAGGTTCCCCGACACGGCGATGCTGTCGGGGAAGCTGCCGCCGGAGTTGACGACCTGAAGGAGTCGAAGCTGCCGACCCCGGGCGGAAAGGACCGAGAGTGTGTCGCTGCCGGCGTTGACGGCGAAGAGGAGCTGGTGGGCGGCGTCGTAGACGAGCGAGCTCTGTGACGCCAATTCGTCGACCGCGGCACCTGCTGCCTGTCCTCCCAGGCCTCCGGTGGACACGGTCTCTCGTTCGGAGAGCCGGCCGTCCAAGTGCTCGTCGAACACGATGACCTGGTTCCCGCCGGGGCTGTCGGTCTGGACAAAGACGGCACGGCCTCCGCCGCCAGGTCCGTGGGGACCGAACTGGGGTGCCGTGGGCGGCGTCGCTGCGGTCGCGGCGGTGGGTGAGGCGGCGAGGGCTGTGGCGAGGGCAGCGGCGAGCAGGGGTCGACGGGCGCTGGCGGTCATGTTGGCTCCTTAGGAATGCGACGGGACCGTTGATCCGGTCGGGCGTGGCGATGCGCCGCTGCGAGTACGCGACTGGCGCTGCTTTCCAGCTGTAGGGACGCCCTGGGCCTGCTTCTGATTGCATCCTTCGAGATCGTCGGCGCCACCGGGGTTTCTGCTGCAGAGAGGCGAAGGTCCTCGCGTTCAGATCAGCTGCAGTTGTGCGGCTACTTGTGGGAGGCGGGCCACCGGCATATCGGCGACGAGGAACATCGACTTTCCTCCGGCGCCGGTCGGTTGGTTCACGCCGTACATGGCCAGCTTGCCGTGGGTAGCCATCCAGGCTGTCGACGACGATCCGCCGACGAGATGCGAACGTACCGGCATGGGGAAGGGGTTGGTCGAGGTGGCCACGATGGTGGTGATCCCTTCGACACGGTAGGAGCGCACGTCGAGGGCCTGGCCGCCGAAGTTGAAGTGCTCGCCGGCGCGTAAGGCCGCGCTGTTCGCCACCGTCGGGGTGTCCATGGCGACCACCCTGGCGATTTGGGGTGGGTCGCTGGCCGGGTGATGGTTGAGGACCCAGCCCAGCGTGCCGCCGACGGCGATCATGACAAAGGCTGCTGCGGCGGTGATGAGTCGTCGGGGGTGGTGGGATATCGCCCGGTGCGCCGACCGTCGGTGCTGGCCCTGGCTACGGTGGCCCGGGCTGCCGCGGTCCTCGAAAGGTTGCCTGCTGGCGAGGTCGATGGAGGCGGCAATCCGGTCGGCCAGGCCGAGCGGCGCCGGCACCCGGAGTCGTTCTATGGCTTGCCGACCAGCGCGGTGTTCCTGGACCGCCTGCCAGCAGGATTCGCAGGCGAGGAGATGCTCGTCGAATACCTCTTCCTCGGCATCGGAGAGCTCACCGTGCAGGAACGCTTCGATGCGCTGCTGGTCACAGGCCATGGTCGACGTCCTCCCGGGCGAGGATCCCCGCCAGCCTCCGGTGGCCGCGGTGCACCCTAGAAAGCACGGTGTTACGGGAGCAGCCGAGCTGCCCCGCCACTTCTGCCGCGGTCTGACCGGCGAGGTCCATCAACACGATGGCCAGCCGCTGTTCCTCGGGGAGTTGGGCCAGAGCCCGGGTGACCCGCTCGCGCTCCAGGCCGGCGATCACCAGGTCGGTCACGGGGGGATTGGCCGCTGGAGCGATGTCATCATCGGGCAGCGGTGCTTCGACGACCCGACGCGAACGGCGACGTGACTCCGAGCGGGCCAGGTTGAGACAAATCGTCACCAGCCAGGCGCGGGTGCTGGTGCCGTGGTGGCCGGCGAAGGCGGCGTAGGCGCGCAGGTAGGTTTCCTGTACGAGGTCCTCGGCTCGGTGGTGATCGTGGGCGGTGTGAAACGCGACGCGGTAGATGATGTCAAGGTGGGGCAGCGTCGCCTCCAAGAAGGCCTTAGCGCTGCCATCTGCTCGGTCAAGCCCGATCGGTCGCATCCTCCCTCATCAAGACGCCTCGCTTCAGAAGTTGATTGCGTCATCCGGGGTCATGCCGCTCCTTTCGAGGTTCGGCGGATCAGGGCTCCTGGCCGGGTTGGGCCGTTCGATGTCGGTGCCGCGCCGCAACAGTTTGGTGGTGTAGATCGTCCCGTAGGTGAGCCGTTTCGCCAGGCCCGCGGAAATGCCTGCGGCGAACATGATGGGCAGGGTGAGGGTGTAGTTCCCGGTCATCTCGACCACGCTGGCGATGGCGGTCAGCGGGGCTTGGGCTGCGGCGGCGAACACGGCGCCCATGGCCACTACTCCGTAGATGGCCGGTGGGCCCACCGCTGGGCCGAAGAGGTGCTTGGCGATGACGCCGAAGGCGGTCCCGGCCATCGCCCCAGTGAACAGCGAGGGGGCGAACACGCCTCCCGATCCGCCGATGCCGATGGTCAGACTGGCGGTGCACATTTTGGCGGCGGTGAGGACGATCAGTAGCCACAGCACGACGTGTCCGCTCACGGCTTTGTCCATGACCGGGTAGCCGACGCCGTACATCTCGGGCAGGGCCAACAAGACTGCCCCCAACACGACGCCGCCAACCGCTGGGCGGGCCCACTCGGGCCGACCCTTCCACAACCTGTCGCAGGCGTCTTCGATCCCGTAGAGGACGGTCTTGAATCCCACTCCGATCAAGCCCGCGGCGACGCCCAGCAGGGCAACGAGTAGATAGTTGTAGTCGTCGACCAGGGTCAGATTGTGCGGGATCTGGTTGAAGAACGGGGCCGAGCCGAAGAATGCTCGACTGACCAGATCGGCGGTCACCGCGGAGAGCATCGTGACGAAGAGGGCCTCGACGGACAACTCCCGCAAGATCAACTCGGACCCGAAAAGCACCCCGGTGATCGGAGCGTTGAAGGTGGCGGCAATGCCACCGGCCGCCCCGCACGCCACCAAGATCCGCAAGCGGGCCTCTGGCAGCCGTACCGCCTGCCCGATGCTTGACGCGAAGGCCGAGCCGATCTGCACGATAGGCCCTTCCCGGCCAACCGATCCGCCCGTCCCAATGCAAACCGCCGAGGCGAGTGCCTTGACCACGGTGACCTGGGGGCGGATGCGGCCGCCTTGCTCGGCCACCGCGATCATCACCTCCGGCACCCCGTGACCCCGGGCTTCGCGAGCGAACCGCTGGATCAGCGGACCATAAATCAACCCGCCCAGCACGGGCACGACCAAGAAGAAGCCGGTCCCCAGCCACGGCAAGTGCGCGCTTCCGACCCGGCCCTGCTGACCGAACTGCTGACGCCCGGTCGCCAACCAGGTGAACGCGAAGATCAGCCACCTGAACGCCACCGCCCCCAACCCAGCGCCGACACCGACCAATAGGGCCAGGACCGCGAGTCCCAATCGAGAAGGTCGTAGCCCCCTCCCGACCAGATCCGAGCGGTTCATCATCACCCTCAATCGTGAGGGCCTTCTCACTACACGTAAGGGGCTCCTCAAACGTTCTCGCGCCCGACCAGCCCAACTCTCGTACACGTAAGAAAGCTAGCACCAGCTCACGTACGCGTACGACAGTGCAGGTTACGATGATCTGCATGGTGTCAACCCGGCGTGACTCGGCCGCTCCGGCGAAGCGGGAGCGAGTGCCCTGGGGGACGATCAGCCGCAAGCAGATCGTCGACGCCGCAGAACGAGCCGTCCGCGCTGGCAGCTATGAGCAGATGACCATCCGCAGCCTCGCCGCCTCCCTGGGCGTGTCACCAATGACGCTTTACCACCACGTAAGGGACAAAGACGATCTGCTCGACGAGGTCGTCGATCGGCTCCTGGCTCGAGCCTGGAGACCGAGAGCGGATCCTGCGGACTGGCGAAACTGGCTGATCGAAGCGGCTGACAAACTCCGCCGGCTCCTGGTAGACCAGCCCGCCGCCCTCCACGTGTATCTCACCCATCCGGTCGCCTCTCCAGCCGCCCTGGCCCGCATGGATTCGGTCATGACCGTGCTTCGCCGAGCCCTCGGTGACGATCAAGCCGCGCAGCGCGCATACGCGGCTGTCCACACCCACACCGTGGGCTTCGCCGCCCTTGAGGCCTCGCGCGCGGGTTGGCGTCCACCCGTCTCCCAGAACCCGGAGCTTGTGCAACGCCTGGCCGCTTACACGACCCCCGACCAGTTCCGACAGGGACTCGGCTATCTCCTCGACGGCATCGAGCACTCGGCGAACTTCGAAGAGCAGTAGATGGGGCGGCATTGGCGCTGGGCGCCAGAGCGAACGGAGGGAAGCCCATTTGAGCGGCCCGGATCGGGCTCGGTGCGATAGGACAAGCGCTTCGATCGCAGCCCGTGCTCAGAGAGCCTTGACCGCTTCGATGATGGTCTCGGGCTGGGTGCGCGTGGTGTAGTCGGGGTGGACGTCGGCCCAACGGACGCGGCGATGCGAGTCGATGATGGCGACGGTGGGCATCGGGAGGCGGTAGTCGCCTCCGTCGTTGACCTGAGCCAGGTCCAGGCCGAGCCGGGCTTGGGCGGCTCGTACCTCGTCGCTTCCGTCGTCAAGGATGCCGAGGGAGCGGGCGAGGGTGTTTTCGGGGTCGGAGACGACAGCGAAGGTCAAATCGGCCTTCTCTTGGGTGGAGAGTGATTGGTCGGGTCGCTGTGGACTGATCGCTATCAGCCTGACGCCGAGCGCTTCGAGGTCGGGTAGAAGGTCGGCCTCGTAGCTGCGGAGCGCGACGTTGCAGTAGGGGCACCATCCGCCTCGGTAGAAGACCAGGACGGCTGGGGAGCCGTCGAGCAACTGCTCCAGGGTGATGCGCGAGCCGGTGGCGGTGAGAAGGGGTGTTTCCGGCAGCGCGGTGCCAATGGCGAGGGTCGGGGCGTTCGTGGCCGCAAGGGTGGCTTGCTGGGCGGTAAAGGTGGCGGCGACTTCGGGGGGAAGGTGCTGGGCGGCCGCTTCCCTGGTGGCAATCAGTTGGTGGGCGAGGCTGGACATTGGTTCCTCCTGCAGTGGACTGGACTGCTTGGTCCACTTTCTATCACGCCTTGGCCAGGAAGTGGACCGTTTGGTCCAAAAATGAGCCAAACTGGTTGCCGTGGGCAGCGAACCGAGCACCGAGCGGGGGCAGCGGACCCGGCGTCGCATCATCGACGCCGCCCTCGAGGTCGTGGCAGAGCGGGGCGCCAACGCCGCCAGCCTCGACGAGGTTGGTGCTCGGGCCGGTACCAGCAAGAGCCAGCTGTACCACTACTTCTCTGATCGCGATGACCTCCTGCGGGCTGTTGCGGACGCCACCAACGACATGGTGCTCGGCGCCCAGGCTGAGCTCTTCGCCGGCCTGGGCACCGCGGCCGGAATGCGCGCCTGGGCGGAGGCCCTGGTCGACCTCAACGAGTCCCGCCACGGTGCCGGTGGCTGCCCGATCGCCTCACTCGTCGCACAGGTCGGCGAGCGCGACGAGGGCACCCGCGTGCTTCTTGCCGGTGGTTACGACCGTTGGGAAGCGGCCATCCGTGCCGGGTTGGAAGCCCAACGCGACGCCGGCGAACTGCGCGTCGACACCGATGTCGCCTGGCTCGCCAGCTGCGTGCTGGCATCCCTCCAGGGCGGGCTCGTCCTGTCCCAGGCCCGCCGGAACCCCGCTGCCCTCCGGGCCGCCCTCGGCGGAGCCCTCGCCCTCCTCGACACCTACCGGCCGC
>WQVT01000083.1 GCA_009785715.1 Acidimicrobiaceae bacterium
GAGCTCGGGCTGATCGGCGAGCAGCTGGTACTGGATGATGTCTCGGGGGAGCTGGCCGTCCATGGCGACGATCTCGTCGCCGGGAAGGAGGCCGGCACGGGCAGCGGGGGACCCATCGGCCACCGCCACCACTCGGGGCAGTGACATAAGGCCTCCAGGGTACCGGGCGGCCGGGCCGAGCCGGGCAGCGCCCGCCGGCCTCTCTGTCCGCCGCCGGAGGGTGCCGCCGGTGGCGTTCCGTCCACCTCTGCGGCGGTGCCTAGCATGACCGGCGTGGATGTCGATCGGGTACTGCTGGCCTCACCGCGGGGGTTCTGCGCGGGGGTGGAGATGGCCATCAAGTCCCTCGCCTGGATGGTCCGTGTCTTCGAGCCTCCCGTGTACTGCTATCACGAGATCGTCCACAACCGGGCGGTGGTCGACCGCTTCCGGGCCCTCGGCGTCGTCTTCGTGGACGACGTGGACGAGGTGCCTGAGGGGGCGCCATTGATGCTCTCGGCGCACGGCACCGCCCCCGACGTGCTGGCCCGGGCGAAGACGCGTGGCGGAACGGTCGTCGACGCCGCCTGCCCACTCGTGACCAAGGTGCACCACGAGGTGAAGACCCGGGCGGCCAAGGGGTACGAGATCGTCTACGTCGGCCACGAGGGCCACCAGGAGGCGATCGGAACCGTGGCCGTCGCACCCGAGGCGGTCCACCGGGTCGAGACCCTGGAGGAGATCGCGGCCCTGCCCGAGCCGCAGGCGCCCGTGGCCTTCCTGGCGCAGACCACGCTCGCCGTCGACGAATGGAAGGAACTGCTCGACGCCGCCCGCCGGCGGTGGCCGGACCTGTCTGTGCCGGGCAAGTCCGACCTCTGCTTCGCGACCACCAACCGGCAGGCGGCGTTGAAGGCCATCGCCGACGGCTGCGACGAGGTCGTCGTCATAGGCAGCGCCAATTCCTCGAACACCTCCGCGCTCGCCCGCACCGCGAGGGCCGCGGGCGTCGCCCGGGTGCACCGCGTCAACGGGCCCGACGAGCTGCCGGACGACATCGCCGGCACCGTCGGGGTCATCGCCGGCGCCTCGGCACCGGAGGAGATCGTCACCGCCGTCCTGGAGCGGCTCGCGCCCGCCGGCGGCGTCGAGGAGATCCGGGCCGTCGAGGAGGACCAGTACTTCCCGTTGCCCCGCGAGCTGCGGGTGCTCCTGCGGGCGGTGGCGGACGCGGCGGCCGTCGCGGGGCTCGCGCCGGGCGGCGACCCCAACGCCGGCGACACCCCCCTGCCCGACGACCGGGACCTGCCGGCCGCGGAGGCGCTCGCCGACCTCCTGCGCAAGCCCGCGTGAGGTGAGCAACGGGGCGGTCGCCACCGGGCCCACACGGCCCGGCCTGTTGCTCCTCGTGATGGAGAACCAGCAGGCGATCAACGTGCTCGGCAACCAGAACGCGCCCAACATCACCCGGCTCGCCCAGACCTACCCGGTGGCGACCCGCTATTTCGGCGCCACCCACCCGTCGCTGCCCAACTACCTGACGCTGTGGGCGGGCAGCACCTTCGGGGTGACCGACGACGACCCGCCTTCCGCCCACCCCTTGAGCGGCGAGACCCTGGGCTCGCAGCTCGACGCCGCCGGCATCGGCTGGGCGGGCTACTTCGAGTCGCTCGCCGACGGGCAGGACCCGACGGTCGACGGGGGCGGCCGCGACAGCTCGAACGATGCCCTCTACGTCGCCCGCCACAACCCGATCGTGTACTTCGCCGGCTATGACCGGGGGAAGGTCAAGTCGTACGGCGAGCTGTTGGCCGACCTCGACTCCGCTGCGCCCCCGGGCTTCTGCCTGGTCGTGCCGAACATGGCCGACAACATGCACGACCCGGTGGGCTCCACCGCGAAGGACGCCGTGGCGGTCCAGGCCGGAGACGCCTGGGTGGACCGCTTCGTCCAGGCCGTGTCCGCCACCGCCTGGTGGCGCTCCGGCGGCACGGTGCTCCTGGTCTGGGACGAGGCGTACGACGGCTCGGGCCACACCGTGCCGGGCGGCATCGGCACGCCGCCGTCGGACGGCGGCCCGGTGGTCCTGATGATCCTCTCGGCGGTCCTGGCCGGCGCGGCGGTCAACACGCACGGGTTGGGCGGGGACCGCAACTTCGATGCCCCCCTCACCCACGCCGGCCTGCTCGGCTCGATCGAGACCTACTTCGGCCTCGCCAAGCTGCGCGACGCCGCCAACACGACCTACGGCGACCTGAGCCCCGTCCTGCTGGCGGGTCAGTCCCCCCGCGTGCCGGAGTAGCCCGACGGCTCCCGGCCCGCCCGGACCATGGCGTCGTCGAACAGGAGTTGCAGCTCGGCCTGGAGGGCCTCGGTGGCCTTGCGGATCTGGGGCCGGCTGATCCGGCCCTCGGCCGAGCTCGGCACCTCGATCGGCTCGCCGATCGTCATGCACACCTTGACCGGGTAGATCATCCGGTCGCCCTTGCGCATCGCCCATTCGGAGCCACCGATCCCGACGGGCACGATCGGGACCCCGGCGCAGGCGGCGACGAAGACCGCCCCGTCGAAGAGCTCGTTGATCACCGGGCCGAACTGGCGCTGGCCCTCCGGGAACAGGACCACCGGTTCCCCGGCCCGCAGGGCGTTCTCGCACGTGCGGAGCGCCTCGCGATCCGGCATGCCGCGGTGGACCGGGAACCCGCCGAGCGAGCCGAGCACCACTCCGATGAACTTGTACTTCCAGACCCCGTCCTTGGCCATGAAGCGCATCTTCCGGCGGGTGACGCACCCGGCGAGGAGGGTGTCGATGTTCGAACGGTGCACGGGCGAGAGGACGAACGCGCCGGTCTTCGGGATGTTCTCCTTGCCGACGATGTCGACGCGCCACGCGATCCGGCACAGCCCCTCGACGAGCAGCTGCATCACCCCGTACCAGATCCGCCGCAGGATGATGCCGAGTCGCCCCGGCGCTTCTGCGTCCGTCCCGGCGGCGCCTTCCGGCCGTCTTGCTCCAGGTGCGGTGTCCATCAGGCGCGGGTGGCGGCTTCCGCGAGGGCAACGACCGACTCGACGACCTTGTCGATGCCGAGCCCGGTGGTGTCGAGCTGGATGGCGTCGTCGGCCACGGCCAGCGGCGAGGTGTCCCGGGTCGTGTCGGTGCGGTCCCGCCGGGCGAGATCGGCGGCGACCTCGTCGTAGTGGAGCTCGAGCATCTCCTTGCTCCGCCGGCTGGCCCGCTCGGCGTCGGCTGCGGTCAGGAAGATCTTCAGGTCGGCGGAGGGGAAGACCACCGTCCCGATGTCGCGTCCCTCGATGACGCCCCCGCCGTGTGCCGCCGCCCACTCCCGCTGGCGCCGCACCAGTTCGGTGCGCACCTTCGGGTTGGTGGCCACCGCGCTCGCCGCCCTCGTCACCTCGGGGCTGCGGATCTCGATCGTGGCATCGACCCCGTCCACGGTCACCTTCTCCGCAACCTCGAGCTGGAGGTCGCGGGTCATGAGGGCCACCGGCTCGGCGTCGGCCGGGTCGATCCCGCGGCGCATGGCGGCGAAGGCGACGGCCCGGTACATGGCGCCGGTGTCGAGGTAGTCCATCTCCAGCCGATCGGCGACGGCCCGGGCCACGGTGGACTTCCCCGCCCCGGCGGGGCCGTCGATGGCGATGATCCGCACGGGCGGCGTCACTCGCCGATCCGGCGGACCGACACGCGGTGGCCGAGGTCGGCGAGCGCCTTCCGGGCCAGCTCGGCGCTCGGAAGGTCCACAGCCAGGACCATCACACCCCGACCTCCTTCGGCTGAGTGGGCGATCTCGATATCGAAGATGTTGACGCCCAGCTCCGCGAGCGTCGTCGTGACCTCGGCGATGGCGCCGGGCCGGTCCGGCACCGGAATGCGGAGCTCGGCGGTCTCCCCCGGGGGCGGTGCGCCCACCGGGAGGTTGATGCGCTCCTCGCGGGCCCGTTCCAGCCAGCTGATCAGCCCCGGACGGTCGCCATCGGCCACCACCCGGCGGATCTCGGTCAGGGCGCCGGTCAGCGCATCGAGCACCGAGAGGATCGCGGCCCGGTTGTCGACGCAGACGTCGGGCCAGATGCCGGGGTGTCCGGCGGCGATCCTCGTCATGTCCCGGAACCCGCCGGCGGCGAGCCGCAGGAGCGTGGTGTCCTCGAGGGCGGCGTCGGCGGCCAGGTTCATGAGCGTCGCCGCGGTCAGGTGCGGCACGTGCGACACGAGGGCGACGAGGGCGTCGTGGCGAGACGGCGCAACGGCGATCACGTTCGCCCCGAGCAGGCCGATCACCGCCTGCACCAGGGCATAGGCCTCGGCGTCGGTGTGCTCTCCCGGGGTGAGGACCCAGGTGGCGCCGTCGAAGAGCTCGCCGTCGGCCCCTTCGACGCCCTCCTGCTCCGAACCCGCCATCGGATGTCCGGCGACGAAACGGGGGTGGTCGAGCTCGGAGGTGATGGCCGCCTTGACCCCGGCGACGTCGGTCACCACCCCGCCGCGGCGGAGCGCCAGGCGGGCCTCGGCCACCACGTGGCTGGCGGGCGTGGCAACGAAGGTGATCTGCGCGTCGGGGTCGATCCCCACCTCGTCGACGACCCCGAGCTCGAGGGCGCGGGCGGCCCTGGCGGGCAGCGCGTCGGTGCCGGTGACCCGCCAGCCCCGCTGGCGCAGCCCCAGCCCGATCGATCCACCGATGAGACCGGTCCCGATGATCTGGGCACGCTGAATCGGGACGGCGACGGACACGAGACTCGACTCTACCGGCCGTCCGGGTTCGCCTTGCCCCGCTCGGCCGCCCGCCGCTCGCCGGCTCGGCGCTCCGCACGGGTCGCCCCGGGTGGCGCGAGGCGTGCCGCGGCCTCCTCGAGGGCCCTGATCTCGTCGGCGGTCAGCGACCGCCACTCCCCCGGCGACAGCCGGCGGTCGGCGAGCGGCCCGATGCGGATCCGGGCCAGCCGCACCACCGGGTGGCCGACGGCGTCGCACATCCTGCGGACCTGGCGGTTCCGTCCCTCGTGGATCACGATCCGCAGGCCGACGTCGCCGACCTGGGACACCCTCGCCGGCGCGGTCATCCCGTCCTCCAGCTCCACCCCTTCCCGCAGGGCGCGCAGCGCGGCGGGCCGGGGGCGGGTGGCGAGCTCGGCCAGGTACTCCTTCTCGACGCCGTAGCGGGGATGGGTCAGGCGGAACGTGAGGTCACCGTCGTTGGTCAGCACCAGGAGCCCCTCGGTGGCGGCGTCGAGCCGGCCCACCGAGTGGACGCGGGGCTCGGACGGGACCGCCGAGATCACGGTCGGCCGGCCCTCGGGGTCCGAGGCGGTGGAGACCATGCCGGCCGGCTTGTTGAGGAGGTAGTAGACGAGCCCGGGGCGGATCGACACGTCGACCCCGTCGACCCGGATGTGGTCGACCTCTGGATCCACGCGACGGCCGAGCTGGGCGACCTCGCCGTTCACCTCGACCCGCCCCGCGGCGATCATGTCGTCGCATACCCGCCGGCTGCCGAAACCGGCCCTGGCCAGCACCTTCTGCAAGCGGTCGCCGGTCCCCTCGTCGGGGCCGTCGCCACGCCAGTCAGCCGAGGCGCTCACTCGTCCTCTGCACCCGCCACGGGGTCGTCGTCCTCCACCGCGCCGCCGTCCCGCACCGGATCCTCGTCCCCCATGGGATCCTCGTCCTGCATCGTGTCCTCGTCCTGCATCGGGTCCTCGTCGAGCGGGTCGGCACGCAGGGTCTGTTCGAGCGCGTCCATGATCTCCGGCCCGGGCACGAAGTCGGCTATCGGCGGCAGGTCCTCGATCCGGTTGAGCCCGAGGCGCTCCAGAAACACGGTGGTCGTGCCGTAGAGGACCGCCTGGCCGGGGCCGGGATCCCGTGCCACCTCGGCCACGTAGCCGCGCGTCAGCAGGGTGCGGAGCACCCCGTCCGCGTTGACCCCCCGGATGGCGGCCACCTGCGCCCGGGACACGGGCTGCTTGTAGGCCACGATCGCGAGCGTCTCGAGGGCGGCGGCGGAGAGGCGGGCCGACTGGCCCTCGAGGACGAAACGCTCGACGTAGGGGGCCAGGTCCGGATGGCTCTGGAAGCGGTACCCGCCGGCCACCCGCACGAGGACGAACCCGCGCCCGCCCTGCTCGTACTCGTTCGCAAGCGACTCGCACAGCTCCTCCACCCGGCCGGGCGTCACCTCGAGGAGCTGGGCCAGAAGGTGGGGCTCGATCGGGGTGTCGGCCACCATCAAGACGGCCTCTATGGCTCGCCGGGCCTCGTCCTCCATCAGCCCTGGTGCCCCATCAGCCCTGGTATTCCTCGACCACGAGATCGGCGCCGACGCTCTCCCCGCCGACCCACGAGACGACGAGCTCCGAGAAGGTGGCGGTCTGCTCCAGCTCGACGACGCCCTGCTTGTACATCTCGAGCAGCGCCAGGAAACGGACGATCACCTCGAGCCGCTCGCGGATCCCCTCGCACAGGGCGCCGAAGGTCGTGCGCCCGAGGACCGGCAGCGCCACGACCAGGTCGGCCACGGCGTCGGCGACCGACGCCCGGATGGGGGCCACGTGGTCGAGGTCCACGGTCGGGGCCGGACGGGGGCGGCCGAGCGAGCGCATCGCCTCGGAGAGCCGCTCCGCGGTCACCCCCTCGAGCAGGTCGGGGGCGAGGCCCACGAACCGCTCCTCGAGGCCGGCGGTCCTCGGCCAGCTCCGGCCCGCCTGGTCCATCAGCAGGGACAGGTTGCCGGCTGCGTCCTTGAACGTCTTCGCCTCGAGCAGGCGGGCGATGAGCAGGTCGCGCTCCTCCCACAGCGCCAGCTCCTCGTCGAGCTCGACGTCCTCGCCGGTCGGCAGCATCCTGCGGGTCTTGAGCTCGAGCAACACGGCTGCGATCAGGAGGAACTCGGTCGCGACCTCGAGGTCGAGCGCCTTCATCTCCTCGAGGGTGGCCACGTACGCGTCAACGATCGACGAGAGCGACACCTCCCACAGGTCCACCTGCTGGCGGGTGATCAGGTGCAACAGCAGGTCGAAGGGACCGTCGAACACGGCCGTGTGGACCTTGTAGGGCACCGCCCGAGGCTACCGCCGGGGCCGTGCCGCAGAGGGTTATCCCCCCGTGCCCGCGGCACGGTCCCCCTACCATGGCGGGCGTGACGACCGTTCTCTCGGGCATCCAGCCCACCCAGGAGCCCCAACTCGGTAACTACCTCGGGGCGCTTCGTTGGTGGGTGGATCTCCAGCACGGGAACGACGCCTACTACTTCGTGGTCGACCTCCACGCCCTCACCGTCCCCCGCGACCCCGCCGAGCTCCGGTCCTCGACGACGACGATGGCGACCATGCTGCTGGCCCTCGGCCTCGACCCGGACACCTGCACGCTGTTCGTCCAGAGCCACGTGCCGGCCCATGCCCAGCTCGCCTGGCTGCTCGAATGCACCGCCAGCTACGGCGAGATGAATCGCATGACCCAGTGGAAGGACAAGTCGGCCAAAGGGGGCGCAGATGCGTCTCGCTTCGGACTGCTCGCCTATCCCGCCCTGCAGGCCGCCGACATCCTCCTCTACCGGACGGACCGGGTACCGGTCGGAGAGGACCAGCGCCAGCACCTGGAGCTCGCCCGCAACCTGGCCGAGCGGTTCAACGCCCGCTACGGGGAGACCTTCGTCGTCCCCGACGCGGTCATCCCGCCGCGCTCGGGCGGGGCGCGGATCATGGACCTGCAGGAGCCGACGAAGAAGATGTCGAAGTCGGCGGAGAACACGATGGGCACGCTGTTCCTCCTCGACGACCCGGCGACCATCACCCGCAAGATCCGCCGGGCGGTGACCGACACCGAGACCGGCCCGGGCTCGGTGCGCTACGACCCGGAGCGGAAGCCGGGGGTGTCGAACCTGCTGGACCTGCTCGCCATCTGTACGGGGAAGACGCCCGCGGAGGTGGCTTCGGGGTACCGCCAGTACGGGCCGCTCAAGGCGGACACGGCGGATGCCGTGATCGAGCTGCTGGCCCCCATCCAGGCCCGCTATCACGACCTGGCCTCCGACCCGGGGGCGGTGGCGAAGGTGCTGGCGGCCGGCGCCGAGCACGCACGGGAGGTGGCGGCGCCCACCCTGGCGGCGGCGTACGAGGCGATCGGGTTGATGGCGCC
>WQVT01000084.1 GCA_009785715.1 Acidimicrobiaceae bacterium
CGCCAATCGACCACAGCTCTGGTGGTAGGACGGCTCACTCTCAGGGGAGAATGACGCGGTGAACGATCCGTCCGAGGTTGAGCGGCTGGCGGAACACATCGCCCGCCGAGCCCATGACGGTCAGACCGACAAGGCAGGCCACCCCTACATCGAGCATCCCGCACGGGTGGCTGCCCGGCTGACCGACCCGGAGTTACGTGCGGCGGCCTGGCTCCACGATGTTGTGGAGGATACTGATTGGACCGCCGATCGGCTCCTCGAGGCCGGGATGCCGGACCGGGTGGTCGAGACGGTGGTCGCCGTCACTCGGCTCCCCGGCCAGGACGACGACGCCTACTACGCCCAGGTGGCCGCGAGCGGCGAGGGCACTGCGGTGAAGCAGGCGGACATCGCCGACAACGCCGATCCGAACCGCCTCGCACTCCTCGACCCGGCCACCAGGGCCGGGCTGGAGGCCAAGTACACCAAGGCTCTGCAAGCCATCGCGGCCCACCGAGAGGGCCCCACCCACAGCCCCAGATGACCATGCTGATCTCCCGGGTGCCCGGGGTGCGCTGACGCGCTGACCATACTTGACGCATGGTCGGCACCAAGAAGTCGAACGCGGACCGGAGGAGCCAGCATTTCCTCGACTTCATCGAGCGTGCCGGCAACAATGTCCCCCACCCGGCAGTCCTCTTCCTCGCCCTCTGCGCCGGCGTGATCGTCCTGTCAGCGCTCCTCAACCTGACGTCCTGGAGCGCGAGCTACGAGGTGGTGCAGCCTCCTCCGCACAGCGTTGAGCAGGTCGATATCGGTGGCTCGGTGCTACCGGGAGAGATGCTGCCCGCCGGACAGGCGCCGGCGTCGTCGTACCACGTGACCACACAGACCGCCAAGGTCCAGAGCCTGCTCTCGGTCGACGGTCTCCGCTACCTGTTTACGTCTTTCATCAACAATTTCACCGGCTTTACCGCGGTGGGGATCATCCTCGTCGTGATGATCGGGGTCGGCGTCGCGGAGGTGTCCGGGCTGATCTCGTCGTTGATCCGCAAGCTGGTCGCCGTCGCCTCGGCCTCTTCGCTCACCTTTGTCATCGTTCTGCTTGGCATCTTCTCGAGCATCGCGTCCGACGCCGGCTATCTCGTGCTGATCCCGCTCGGCGCGGCAGCCTTCAAAAGCGTCGGCCGCCACCCACTTGCCGGCATGGCAGCCGCGTTCGCCGGCGTCGCCGGCGGGTTCGGCGTCAACCTCCTGATCACGCCGATCGATGCGGTGTTGACAGAGATCACCAACGAAGCCATCCACGAGGTCGACCCGACTCGTTCGATCGAGATCACCGCGAACCTCTACTTCGCCGTCGGCTCGACCATCCTGCTGACCGTCCTTCTGTCCCTGGTGACGGCGAGGTTGGTCGAGCCTCGGCTGGGCCCCTACGACCCGAGCCTGTCCCCCACCGGCAACGAACTGCGAGACCCCGACACCCTGCAGAGCACCACCCCCAAACGGGACTCGAGGGGCCTGCGCTGGGCGGGCATCGCCGTTCTGATCGCCCTGCTCGCCGTCGCTGCGCTGGCGATCCCACCCGGCGCACCGCTGCGCGACCCGGATACCGGAAGCCTGATCGGCACCTCGCCCCTCATGGACAGCCTGATCGTCATCATCTCGATCTGTTTCCTGGCCGCCGGCATCGCCTACGGACGCGGGGCAGGCACCCTGAGGACCACCACAGAAGCCATCGAGGCCATCACCAAGGCGTGGGCGGGTCTCGCGGGGCTGCTCGTCCTCTTCCTGCTCATCGCCCAGTTCATCGCCTACTTCAATTACTCCAAGATCCCACAGATCACCGCGGTGAAACTTGGAGACATCATCGAACACTCCAACATCGGCGGCATTTGGTTACTGCTCGCCGTCATGGCCATCACGGTCGTCATCGGCATCATCGTTCCGCCGGTGATCGCGAAATGGGCATTGCTGGCGCCGATTTTCATACCTCTATTCCTGCGCCTGGGCGTTGAACCCCAGACCGTGCTCGCCGCCTACCGAGTCGCTGACTCTCCGGTCAACGTCATCAACCCGATCATGCCCTATTTCCCACTCATCGTTGTCTTCGCCAAGCGCTACGACCGGAGCTCGGGAATCGGCACGGTGATCGCCATGATGCTCCCGTACTTCCTTGCACTGACCGTCGTGTGGACGCTCTTCTTCGTGGCTTGGTACCTGCTCCGCATTCCACTTGGCCCGGGCCTCTCGTGAGGGCTCGTCGCCGGCGAACGTCGGGGCAGTCCTGGGAAGCCAGGCCGGGCGGTATCGGTTGGTGCTATGGGACCGTCCGCCTCGGCCTCAACGCAATATAGGCCGCGCCTCTATGAGGCGCGGCCTGGTCAGAACTCTCGTCACTCGCGAGCTCCGATTGGGAGACGAGCCATGCTGCGGCAACGAAAACGTGCCGCCACAACCGACCCGTCAGAAGGTACGGGAGGCACCCTCCCTTGCCGGATGCCTCCCGTCAGCTTCTAGACGCCGCAGGCGGCAGACGACACCGGCCAGGCACCCCAGCCCTGCTGGGCCTGAATGTTCTGGTTCACGATGGTCTGCGCTGAGGCGGAGGCCATATCCGCTTCAGGAGCGTATGCGAGCCCGCCACCGGAGACCCAGGACTGCTGCGTGTCCTGGTACATGCCGTAGAAGCCGTTGCCGGTGTTGGTGCCCGGATTGCCACCGGATTCGTGAGCGGCGATGCAGGCCCAAACCCCTGACGGGGCGCTGCCCGCGTCCGACACCGTCACGGGGGCCGGAGCCGGGGCGGGTGCCGGAGCCGGAGCCGGGGCAGGTGCCGGAGCCGGGGCAGGTGCCGGAGCCTGAGCCGGAGCCGGGGCGGGTGCCGGAGCCGGGTCCGACGGTGCAGCCGAGACCGCGACCGGAACGAAGCTCGCCGGTGGGATGGTGACGATCTGACCCACAAAGATGAGGTTGGGATCAGGGATCTGGTTGAAGGCAGCTAGCGCTTCCCAGGACCGGTCGGTTGCGGCACCAATCCCCGAGAGGGTGTCTCCCGGCTGGACCGTGATCTTGACGCCGGTCTGGTCACTCGTTGCTGCGGATGCCGCCTGCGCGGCCGTGGTTGAGAGAAGAGTGCCACCCAAGGTGGCACAGCCGATGAAAATCAGCCTGGTTCGTCGCTTCATGGGACTCCGTCGGTCGTGCCCGTATGGGCCGTGCTGGTGGTCTTGCGGAGCGGGAATAGGTCGCTAATTCAGGAACCCGTTACCCGATGGCAGAATCAAAGGGCGATCCTTTCTGCCGGTTTGCTCAGTCAGCGTCGGATAGATCCGGGGAGTATTCGAACCTCCCGCCTCGGCATTACCCGACGCCGTTGAGCGTGTGTGCAAGTTAGCCTCGGCGTAGTCCCCATGTCAACGTTGCGTGGCGGTTTCTACCCAGAGTGTTCAGGTAGGGACGGATTGCGGTAGCTTGGCGGAGATTTGCGCACCCGCCGACGGGGAGCGACCGCGTTGGGCGGTCAGCAACAGCTACTCCCCAGTTTTTACACAGTTATCGGCGTTCGCTATTGGGGTCCACGACTTGATAGCCCGTAGAAGCATAGTTTGCCGCTCTTCCGGCTATAGGAATACACGAACTCCTTCCGCCGCCCACAGTGCACAGCAATGTCCCAGGTTTTGCACAGATAGCGTTCTCCGGTGACCCAGGCGCTGACAATGCCTCACGAAGTGCAGTCCCTCGCCCTCCCGGTCGCCTCGCAGGGGTGCGAGGACATGCCGCACGGCAGTTGCTTTCAATCTGTGCGGACGATGGGGCGTATCGCTAACAGCCCCTATCGGAGCGGACGCAGTCGCTACCGTAGGCCCGACACGTTGAACGTCGGCCCGCCGTCAACGGGGTCGTCGCGACTGGGGGTAAGCGATATGCCTGCGATCTACGGGATCCAGAACGGTCTTGACCTGGACAATCTGGAAGTCACCACCGACGACGAGATAAACACCTACCTGACCTACGCCCGCACCGGCAGCCACGAGTCGGCGTACGGCCAGCGGCTGGTTCGCGGTCCGCTCGATCCCGGCCCTCACTACGACCTGTCAGCCAACAGCCTCTGGCTGTACACCCGTCCCGACTTCGCCAAACTCCAGGGTCGCGTCCTTCGGGGCTGGGGATCACTCGGCATCGACTCGCGGATCGTCACCGGATCGTCGGCCGCGAACCTTCACACCTACATCAATCAGGCCTGGGAGACCGGCGTGGAAAACTGCACCCGTGGCCTCCAGGTGCGCGGCTTCACGAAGGCGCAGTTGATGGAGGTCATCATGCACGCCCAGATGAGCGCCGGAATGCGCGGGTTGCAGGTCGTCGCGCGCGCCATCGGCATCATTCTCGGTGACTACGTCGAGCACGACATCAAGCCCGACTGGCCCGAGGGATGGGCGCCGGACATGGACGCGTTCTATTGCGGCCTCGATCCTTCGACGATGGAGCTGACGCCACAGGATCTGACCAACATCGAAGGCTGGTACGAGCGGACCGTCGGCTGGCAGCCGCCACGGATTCGCTTCCTGGCAAAGCACGAGCCGATAACCCTGAAGACGTGGCGAGCGAAGTGGGAGGGCGTCTTCCGCGGTGCCCTGCCCAAGCAGATGATGCCGTATCTCTCACTTCGCCACAACACCGTGAGCGGCAACCCCGCGGGCCTGAAGGAGGCCGCCCTGCTGGCAAAGGCTTGGGGCGTCAGCGATGCGATCATCGTCAATACCATCGTCCAGGGGGCCTACTACTTCTGTGGCCCCGAGCGCATGGATATGGCCGAAGAGGTGCTTGCAGACGTCCTATGAATCGGTCACGGTGCGCAAAGGTTGACACCTTTTGCGCGAATGACCTGAGCGACGGCCTGGTTCAGCTCGGTGGTACTCAGCGTGCCCGCGGCGTTTGCAGCGACGATGGCCTGGATGATCTGTTCCGTGATCTGCACCGTCGGCGTGGAGCCGAAGAGGATCTGGTCTGCGCCGGCCGTGATCGCGGCAACAGCCGCCTGCGGAATCGAATACCCAGCCTGCGAAATGGCGCCGGCGGAGAGGCTGTCGGTGATGACCAGGCCGGTAAAGCCCAGTTGCTCTCGCAAGAGTCCCTCGATGACAGCGGATGAGAGCGAGGCCGGCAGCGTGGTCAGTCCAGGAACGCTCGCGTTGGAGATCATCACCGCCGGGGCCCCGGCCGCGATTGCGGCTCGAAAGGGCGGTAAACCTGTCGTGAGCAGTTCCGATAGTGGCTGGGTTGCGGCCGGTGCTTCATCCGTGTCGGCCGCGCCTCCCAGGCCGGGAAAGTGCTTGACGACGGGGATCACCCCGGCTTGTCGCAGCCCCTGGAGGAAGGCCACGCCGTAACCGGCCGCAGTGTCCGGGTCGGCACTGAACGAGCGCCATCCGTCGGCGTCCGCGGCATTCGGCCCGTCTCCGCCGTCGACGTCGAGGACGGGAGCAAGGTTGACGTTCACGCCAGCCTGTCTCATCTGCGTCCCGACGCTGTCACCGAGAGCTTCGGTCTGCGCCGTGGTCATGGTGGCGGCAATCGTCCGGGGCCAGGGGAACGACGAGACGACGCCGGCAAGTCGTTGAATGCCCCCTCCTTCCTCGTCGGCCATCACCAGGGGTACGCCTCCCGGAGGGGCGCCCTGCTCAGCCGCGGCCAGCTGGCTGGCGAGATCGGGCGGCGCCGGGGCGTCACCGAGAAACAGCACCCCACCGATGCCGCCGGAGATCAAGCTGCTGAGGCCGCTCAGGTCGAAGTCGAACGACGGCATCACGACCAGTTCTGCCGCACGACGCGCGACCGGCCAAGAGGCGATCACCGAATCGTTCGTGCACGACGGGGTCGTAGGAGGCGCCGGGATGGTCGTCGAGGTGGCGGGGACCGTGGAGGTCGAGGGCATCGTGGTCGACGTCTCCGTCGTCGAGCTCGCTGTGGTGGGGGTCCCGGTGGTCGTCGCCCCGGTCGTCGCCGGGGTAGTAGCGGCCGCCCGCAGATGGCCGGCCGAACCTCCGCAGGCGGCGGTAGCGGCGACGAGCCCGAGCGTGGCCACCATCACGGCGCCCTTCCGCGGCCGCCGGGACGAGGCCTCGGAGATGGGTCTCGCGCCGATCACCGCCAAACCCTACCGAGGAGGTGCTTCCCGGACCGGTCAGTGGGCTACGACAGCCGGGCGGCGTCGGGCCTCCGTCATCCCCACAACGTGGCACCTCTCCGTGTTCGGGTCATAGGCCCGGTGGATGTTGGATGGCCACGGCGGGTGAGCCGATCGTCAGGCGTCGGCGGCCCCGGGAGTGATGAGCCCGCTCTCGTAGGCGGCGACCACGGCCTGGGCGCGGTCACGCAGCCCGAGCTTGAAGAGGATCCGGGCCACGTGCGTCTTCACGGTGGCCTCGCTGAGATACAGGCTGGCGGCAAGCTCGGCGTTGCTGAGTCCTCTCGCCAGGGCGCGCAACACCTCGAGCTCCCTCGGGGTGAGGGCCGAGAGCCCCGGATGCACGGCGCTCGCCGGCACCTCACGAGTTGCGTAGCGCTCCACGAGCCGACGGGTGATGGCGGGAGCCAGCAGGGCGTCGCCGCTGCGGACCAGGCGTACGGCCGCGACCAGGTGCTCGGGGGTGACGTCCTTGAGCAGGAATCCGCTTGCTCCGGCAGCCAGGGCGTCGTAGACGTAGCGGTCGAGGTCGAAGGTGGTGAGGATGATGATCCTGGGGGCGTGGTCACCGTTCTCGGCCAGCACCCGGCGGGTCGCCTCGAGCCCGTCCATCCCGGGCATGCGGATGTCCATGAGGACGAGGTCGGGCCGGGTGTCGCGCACCGCGACGATCGCCTCGGTGCCATCGGCGGCCTCGGCCACCACATCGATACCATCGGCGGCAAGGATCAACCTGAACCCACTGCGAACGAGGGCCTGATCGTCGGCAATCACCACCCGGACCGGTTCGGTCACGGCCGTACCGGTCACGGGGTCGGGAGCGGGAACTCGGCTCGTACCCGGTACCCACCGCTCGGCCGGGGGCCGGCCTGCAAGGTCGCCCCGTACATGTCCAGTCGCTGGCGTAGTCCTTCCAGTCCGCGTCCGCTACCGGACCCCGCCGTCGCAGAAGGGATACCCCCGGTGTCGGTCACGTCCACCACGACCCCCGTGGTGCATCGGGCGATCGCGACGCTCACCCTGGCGCCGCTGGCGTGTTTCAGCGTGTTCGTGAGCGCCTCCTGGACCACCCGGTAGGCCGCCAGGTCCACCCCGGCCGGCACCGCTCCAGCTCCACCGTTGATCGTCAAGTCGACGGGGACACCGGCCTGCCGGACGCGCTCAACCAGCGCACCGACCTGCTCGAGCCCTGGTTGGGGGGCAAGGTCGGCGGTGACAGCGGATTCCGGGCCGTCGCCGGCGAGGGTGAGGAGGTCCATCACGTGGCGGAGTTCGGTCATCGCAGTCCGGCCGCCCGCCTCGACACTCAGCAACGCCTCCCTGGCCTGGTCGGGCGCCTGGTCAAGGATCTTGCGCGCCGCGCCCGCCTGGATGACCATCATGCTGACGTTGTGGGTGACGACATCGTGCAACTCACGGGCGATACGGGCGCGCTCCTGCTCGATCGCCTGGCGTGTCTTGACCGCTTGTTCCGCCTCGAGCGTTCGAATTCTCTGCTTCCAGGTATAGATCACATTGGCCGCAAGCCCGACACCCGCAACCACCACGAACGGGAAATAGGTGCTTCCGATCGAGGGCAGCGTCTCCCTGTGGTAGAACCCGATCAACCCGGCGCCGACGACGACGCTGGCGACCGCGACCCGTCGGTGCGCGCTATAGGTGGCAGCGCTGTAGGCAGCAAAGAGCGTGGAGATCAGGGTGTACGCCGCCGTTCGTCCTGAATGCACCCCGCCGTGCAACAGCAGAGTGGCGGCAATCACCACCCAGAACACGGGCAAGGGATAGCGGCGGCGGGCCGCAAGCGGTAGGGCAGTGAGCGCCGCCACCACGGGCTGCCAGGTCGGCACGTGGACGTTGAGGAACAACTCGGGAGGGACGAGCTCACTCGGCACACCCCTGCCGACGAGCACCTCTTCGGGCCCGCCCCGAGCACTGACGACGGTGAGCAC
>WQVT01000085.1 GCA_009785715.1 Acidimicrobiaceae bacterium
GAGGCCGACGATCCGGATCGGACCGGCGGACCGCTGCCCGGAACCCAGCCCACCCCCGGGCCGCCCATCTGGGATGGGAGGGACACGCTCTGGCGCCTGGTCTACCGGCACCTCCCGGACTGAGCTTGCGGCTCAGGCCAGGTCGAACTCCATCTCGGTCAGGCCCGCCACTTCGTCGGGGGTGAAGCCCGGAGCGACGCGCTCGAGCACGAACCGCCCGTCGTTCCGGCGGAACACCCCGAGATCGGTGACGACGAGGCCCACGCACCCGACGCCGGTGACCGGGTAGCTGCAGCGGTGGACGAGCTTGGGCCGGCCCGCGCCGTCGCAGTGGGCCATCAGGACAACCACCAGCCGGCCCCCGGCCACGAGGTCCATGGCACCGCCGATCACCCCGCCCAGCATCCCCGGTGCGTTCCAGTTGGCGACGTCGCCGTGCTCGTCGACCTGGAAGGCGCCGAGGGCGACCGCGTCGACCTTGCCGCCGCGGATCATCTCGAAGGAGGTGACGCTCTCGAAGAACGACGATCCGGGTCCCTGGTGCACATACTGGCCACCGGCGTTGTAAAGGTTCGGGTCGTAGGTGTCCCGGGCGGCAAGGCGGCCATAGCCGAGGAATCCGTTTTCGGATTGCAGGGTGATGTCGCGGCCGCCGATGTGGTTGGAGATCAACGTGGGCATACCGACACCGAGGTTGACGTAGCTCGGCTCGGGCAGGAGGGACGCGGCGACCTCCGCAACCTGCTCGCGCGTCCACGCCGGCTTGCCGAGGTACTCGCGGGGCCCGGCGGGCTCGCCTCCTGCCCTCGAGGCGAGGAACTCGGCGGGCACGGCGACGGTGGCCTTCACGACCCGGGAGACGAAGATGCCCGGCAGTCCCACCGCTTCGGCGTCGATCTCCCCATCGACGATCTCGTCCACCTCGGCGATGGCCACCCGGGCCGCCTTGGCGAAGCTCGGCATGAAGTTCCGACCGACGCCACGGAACTGGAGGTTGCCCCAGCGATCGGCACGCCAGGCCCGGATCAGGGCGTAGTCCACCTTCAGGCCGAGCTCGAGCACGTGGTCGACCCCGTCGAACGTCCGCACCTCCTTGCCTTCGGCGATGGCCGTCCCGACGCCGGTGCGGGTGAAGAACGCCCCGATCCCGGCCCCGCCCGCCCGGAGACGCTCGACGAGCGTCCCCTGCGGGACCATCTCCACCTCGATCTCGCCCGCTGCGAGCTGCTTCTCGGCTTCGGAGACACCCGAGCCGGCACGGGTCGTGAAGCAGACCAGCAGCTTCGCCACCTGATGGTTCTCGATCAGCGTGTTCGACCGGTACGGGCCCTCCCCGAGGGAGTTGGCGACGATCGTCAGCCCCCTGGCCCCCTGCTCGCGCAGCGCCACCGTGAGGCTCGTGGGGAAGCTGTGGGTGAGGCCGAATCCGGCGATCGCCACGCTGGCGCCGTCGGGGACGTCCGCCACGGCCTCTTCCGGCGAACCCCAGATCTTGTCGATGGCCATCGTCGGGCGTCCCTCCTCCGCCGGGACGGTCCCGACCGCAACCTTTCTAGACGCCCCCGGAGCCGTCCTGCTCGCCCGCCCCCGGCTCGCCTGCCGCGCCGAGGACCGGGAAGTGACACGCCACGAGATGCGCGCCGTCGGGACCGGCCGGCCGCAACTCGGGCGTCTCGGTGGCACAGCGCTCCTCGGCGCGCGGGCAGCGCGTCCGGAACCGGCAGCCGCTCGGCGGATCGATCGGCGAGGGGGGCTCGCCCGAGATGGTCTCCCCGGTTTGGGGACCGTCACCTTCGGGGTCCGGGCGGGGGATCGCGTCGAGGAGGGCCCGGGTGTAGTGGTGCATCGGCTCGCGATAGATCGATTCCGCCGGGCCCACCTCACAGAACCGGCCCAGGTACATGACCGCCACCCGGTCGGACACCTGCTTCACCAGGGCCAGATCATGGGCGACGAAGAGATAGGAGAGGCCGAACTCGCGACGCAGGTGCTCGAAGAGGTTGAGGACCTGCGCCTGGACCAGCACGTCGAGAGACGAGACCGCCTCGTCGGCGATGATCATCGCCGGGTTGAGTGCCAGGGCGCGTGCGATCGCCACTCGCTGGCATTGCCCGCCCGACAGCTCCCGGGCCCGGCGCGGCCCGTGCTGGCGTGGATCGAGCCCGACCAGGTCGAGCAGTTCGTCGACCCGGGCCCGACGCTCTGCTCTCCCTCCCGCCTTCGCCGCGAGGAGGGGCTCCTCGACGATCTGGCTGACCCGCCACTTCGGGTCGACCGAGTTGTAGGGGTCCTGGAAGATCATCTGCAGGTGGCGACGGAGGGGCAATAACTCACGCCGGGGGGTCCCCACGAGCTCGACGCCCTGGAACACGACGGAGCCGGATCGCGGGGGCGGCGCCTGCAGGACGGACTGCACCAGCGTCGACTTGCCCGACCCGGTCTCGCCCACCACGCCGAGCGTCTCACCCTTGCGGACGTCGAACGACACGTCGGTGACGGCCTGCACCTCGCCGCCCTTGACCCCACCCCGACCCCGCACGGTGAAGGTCTGGGTGAGGTTGCGGACCTCGAGAAGATTGGGTCCCTGCCCGTTCGTCTCCCTGCCGCCAGCGGCCGGGAGGACCTCCGGCATGGTCACGTCCCCTCCCCGGTCGGGTGCCAGCAGGCCCACCAGTGGCCCGGGTCGTGCTCTTCGAACGCCGGGGCCGCCGCACGGCAGTCGTCACGGACGGCCGGGCAGCGGGGGGCGAACGAGCACCCTCCCAGCTCGACGGACAGGTCCGGGGGGCGGCCCGATACCAGCGACAGCTCCTGGTGCGGCGGGCGATCCAACCGGGGCACCGCATCGAGGAGCGCCTCGGTATAGGGCATCCGGACCCGGGCGAAGAGGTCCCGGGTGCTGGCCCGCTCCACCGCCTGGCCGGCGTACATCACGATGATCTCGTCGGCATAGGAAGCGGCCAGGCTGAGGTCGTGGCTGATCATGATCACCGCCATGCCGAGATCTCGCTTGAGGTCCCGGATCAGGTTCATGATCTGCGCCTGGGTGGTGACATCGAGGGCGGTCGTGGCCTCGTCGGCGATCAGGAGCTTCGGCGAGCACGCCAGCGCAATGGCGATCATGACCCGCTGGCGCATGCCCCCGGACAGCTGATGCGGGTACTCGTCGAAGCGGCGCTCCGGGGCGGACAAGCGCACCCGGGTCAGCAACTCCACCACCCGGTCCCGCGCCTGCTTCGAGGAGAGCTGGTCGTGCGCCCGGATCGCCTCGGCGATCTGCGGCCCGACCCGCATCGTTGGATTCAACGAGCGAGCGGGGTCCTGGAACACCATGGCGACGTCGGGTCCCCGGTGCGCCCGCATCTGCTTGTCGGACAGCCCGAGGAACTCCTTGCCCTCGAAGCGCACCGAGCCCGATGCCTCCGCCGTGCGCGGCAGGAGCCCCATGATGGCCCGGGCGCTCGCCGTCTTACCCGAGCCCGACTCGCCGATGATCGCCAGGGTCCGGCCGGCGTTCAGTGAGTAGCTGAGGCCCTTGACCGCCTGGACCTCTCGGTCCCCGCGCGCGAAGCGGACCCGGAGGTCGGACACCTCGAGCAGCGCCCGTGTGCCCCCAGGTCCAGCTTCGCTTGCATCCCCGACGACAGCGGAGATGGTCCCCTCGCTCACGCCCGCCCCCAGGATCCGGGGTTAACCGGCGTAGTGAAGCGTGGCCCAGGGGATCGTGATGGCGACCGACCCGTTGGGGTTCGGAGCCGCGGTGAGCCCGGCCAGGTTCTTGTCGGCGATGATGTTCTCCGGCGCCGCATAGAACGGGACGATGTAGGCCTTCTGGTCGATATACGAGTAGATCTGATCGAACGCCTTCTGGCGCGCCGGCCCGTTGGCCATGTCATAGGTCTTCGTAATCATCGAGTCGAGGGTCTTGTCCTTGCAGCAGGTGTAGTAGCCGGGCGAGGAGAAGCGTGAGTAGAGGTTGAGGGAGCCGACGTCGGGGTCGAGTCCACCCTGAGCGCTCGTCACCGCCTGCCAGGTCCCTGCTCCGAGCTGCTTCATCTCCAGTGGGAGCTGCTCCTCGACGAGCTTGACCTGGATCCCCGCCTTCGCCAGCTCAGCCTGAATGGAGGTGATCTCGGTCACGCTCGCCGGCGTATTGATGGCGTCGAGGGTGAAGCTGAGATTCCCACCGAGCTGGTGGACCAGTTGCTTGGCCTTGGCCAGATTGAAGCCGCGGTAGCCCGGCACGGTCTTCTCGAAGAACTGGCCACCTGGGCCCTGCGTGTCCTGGACGAGGGGCCCTCCCCCCTGGCCGGGGCTGTTGATCGCCTTCAGCTGAACGGGGTTGAGGGCATAGGCGACCGCTTCGCGGGCGACGATGTTGTTGAACGGAGGCTTGAAGGAGTTCAGCTCCAGGCTGCTGGCGATCGGCCCGGGCAGAAGCTTGACGTTGAACTGCTTGCTGCTGAGCGCTTGATTGACGATGGAGGTCGTCCCGATGCCGGCGACGATCTGCTCGGTCCCGGACTGGAGCCCCGAGTACGCGCTCTGGTCGACGGCGCCCGTCGTGAAGGTCAGCCCCGACAGGTACGGCTCGCCCTTCACGTAGTAATGCGGGTTCGCCTTGAGGATGACCTTCGAGCCCGGGGTGATGCTCTGGACCTCGAACGGGCCGGCGCCGACGGGGTGCTCACCAAAGGCCGTCTTGCCCATCTTCTGGATCGCCGTCGGAGAGGCGATCCAGTCGGGCGTCGAATCGACGAATGCCTCCTCGATCACCGAGTCCGGCTGCTTCATCTGGATCTGGACGGTCAGCGGCCCGACGGCCTTCACCGACTTGACGTAGGCAAAGTCGGGGGCGCAGATGCAGGCCAGGGACAGATCGCGCGTGATGTTGTAGGCGACCGCCTGCGCGTTGTAGGAGGTCCCGTCGGTGAACTTGATCCCCGGCTTGATCGTGAAGGTGAACGTCTTGTTGCCGTTCGAGAGCTTGGCGCTGTTCGCGAAGCTCAGACCCACCTTGCCGTTCGGCAGCATCGTGAAGAGCTCACCGAACAGAGGCTCCATGAAGTCCGCCTCCCACAAGGGCTCCTGCCCATACGCCGGATCGACGTCGCCGAAGACGAGGTTCTGGAGCTCCGTGGTCACCATGCCACCACGTTTGATGCCGCCGGACTGCGCCTGGGCGCTGAGCCCGCCCGCCCATCCCACACTGCCAAGTACCAACGAAATTCCTAGTAACGGCGCTATCCATTTCTTTCTCATCGTCTCTCCTTTCAACGCAATGTGATGTTCAACGCAATGGAACTGCTCGGCATACGGACAAACGGGGGATCGAGATGGGGGTCACTGGGCACTCCAGCGGTAGCGGAGCGCATCGCCGGTGAGGTTGACCGCCAGCACGGCGGCGAAGAGGAACGCGCTCGGGATGATCACGAGCACGGGCTGCGTGGTCAGGTTCTGCTGACCCTGCGAGATCATGTTTCCCCAACTCGGATGCGGCGGCGGGACGCCCAGACCGAGAAAGCTGAGGGCCGCCTCGATGATGATCGAGAATCCGACGCCGAGCAGGCCGAAGGTCATCAACGGCGGCAGGATGTTGGGGGCGACGTGACGCACGAGCGTCCGCGAGTCGCGGACCCCCATCAGCTGCGCCGCCCGTATGTAGGTCTGCTCGCGGACCTGCAGCGTGTTGGCTCGGGCCAGTCGTGCGAAGTACGGGACGGTGAAGAAGGAGATGGCCCAGATGACATGCATCTCGCTCGGGCCCAGATAGCTGGCCACGACGATCGCAAGCACCAGTGAAGGAAAGGCGAGGAAGATCTCGAGCACGCGCATGACCGTCGCCTCGAGGAGCCCTCCGAAGTAGCCCGCCATCGCGCCGAGCGCACCGCCCACGACCAGGCCCAGGATCGCCGCGCCGAAACCGACCTCGAGGGAGACGCGCCCTCCATAGAGGATCCGCGAAAAGACGTCGTTGCCGGTCTGATCCGTACCGAAGAGGTGGCCGGCCGTCAATGGGGGGATATTCGGAGCCGAGTCCCCGGCGATCGGCGAGGGAACCGGATAGATGAGCGGCCAAACGAAGCAGGCGAGGATCAGGAGGATCATGAACCCACCCGGTATCCAGAGCTCGAGTTCCCTCAGACGCCGTCGCCGGCGGCGAGACGTGAGCGCCCTCGTCGGGGCGACGGGGGCTACGGGTTCAACGGCTGTCGCTGCCATAGCGAACCCTCGGATCCAAGAAGGCGTAGGTCAGGTCGGTCAGCAGGCTGGTGACGACCACCGCCAGGGCGATGATCACCACCACCGCCTCGGCGGTCGTGACGTCCTGCAGCGAGATGGCGGTGATCATGGCCTGGCCGACCCCCGGGACCCCGAAGATCTCTTCGATCAGGACGGTGCCCCCCATCAGCACTCCAAGGTTCAGTCCGACCAGCGTGATCAGACTGAACAGGGAGTTGCGCAGCGCGTGCACCGTGAGGATGCGCCGGCGTGAGAGTCCCTTCGACCGGGCCGTGACGATGTAGTCCTGCCCGTACATCTGGTCGATCAGGTCGGCTCGCAGGACGCGCAGGAAGGTGGCGAAAAGCGGGAGCGCGAGGGCGGCGACCGGCAGAATCATCGTTCTCAGGTTCCGCCAGATTCCGTGACTGAGGGGCACGAATCCGAGAGCGGGAAGCCAATGGAGACGCACGGCGAAGATCAGGATAAGCACCAGCCCGAACACGAAATTGGGCATCGCCAGCCCGGCGACCGAGAGATAGGTCGCGAACCGGTCAACGATGCCATTGGGTCGGCTCGCACCGAGGATCGCAATAGGAACACAGAGAAGAAGCGCCACGGCGAGCGCGAGGATCACCAATTCGACCGTGACCGGAATCCTCGACGCAAGCGCATGGCTCACGGGTTGGCCACTCGACAGGGAATTCCCCAGATTCCCGGTCGCGGCCCTGCTCAACCAGTGCCAATAGCGGACCAGGAACGGCTCGTTCAGATGGAGTTCCAGCCTGATCTGGTTGATCCGTTCCTGTGTCGCGTTCGGCCCGGCCAGGGCAATGGCCGCCCCGCCGGGCAGGAGGTTCATCAACGCGAAGGTCATGAACGTCACGCCCAACATGACCACGACGACCTGTCCCAACCGGCGAACGACGGCCTGGGCGATAGCCGAGTTCATGATCCTGGTCAGCACCAGCGACTACCCCTCCCAGCTGCAGCCGAACTGTCCCCGGTGAGAAGGGAAAAGGGATTGGGTACTGGCCCCTCCCCTACCGGAATGACCTACACGTATACGCGCGCTCTCTGCTGGACGGCCGGCCTCCCCTCCCGGTTCCTGCTAGTGAAAAAGTGTAGCAGGTTGCTCGAACACTGAGTCAAGGAGTCGACAATTCTCCTCGACGTAATACCCCAACCTGTGTGGCGCCGTTTCTAGGCGAGACGGAAGCGCGGCAGGGCAGCCCCCTCACCCGCCCGGTGGAAGACCACCTGGACCGGGTGGCCGATGGTCAGGTCGTCGAGGGCAGAGTCGACGATGTTGGTCATCACCCTCGGCCCCTCGTCGAGCTCGACGTAGGCCAGGACGTAGGGCGACTCCGAGGCGAAGCGCCCGGCCCCCCGCCGCACCACGGAGAACGAGTAGATGGTGCCCCGGCCCGACACCTGCTCCCACACGGTGTCGTCGCTGTGGCAGAACGGGCAGATCGGGCGGGGGTACCAGATCGGCTCGCCGCAGGTCCGGCAGCGGCGCATCAGGAGCCTCCCCTCGAGTGTGGCGTCCCAGAACGCCCGGGTCTCGGGGGTGATCGGCGGTTCCGGCGCCACGAGAGAGGGGTTGTCGACCACCTCGGCAGGTGGGAAGGACGGGGCCGGCGGCGTCGTGCTCATGCGTCGGCCCGCCCGAGGATCAGTGTGGCGCCACGCATGCGGGAGCCGAGGTCTCCGCCGTTGCCGTGCGCGAGGGCGATCTCGCAGTCAGGGACCTGGACCTCGGGATTCGCCTCTCCCCGAAGCTGACGAACGGCCTCGATGATCTTGGTCATGCCTCCCCGGTTGGCCGGGTGGTTGTTGCACAACCCCCCGCCGTCGGTGTTCCACGGCAGCCGCCCGTCCGGGGCGACCA
>WQVT01000086.1 GCA_009785715.1 Acidimicrobiaceae bacterium
AGACGCGTTCCATCCTGGCCGAGCTGGTTGCCCACCAGCCAAGCTACGCCCGTCTCGCTCGCTTGCCCGTCGGGTCTGAGGGTCCGGATTTGGAGCGGGCGGTGAGGGAGGGTCGGGTGGGCATCGTTGTCCACTTGAACCTGCCCTAGCGGTCCGATTTGCGTCTTCGGACCGCCGCCTTGGCTGGGGTGGGTCGGTCGAGAAGGTCGAGGCCGACCAGGGCGTGATCGATGAGCTCGGTGGCGGCCGGCCAGGGCAGCTCGGGCTTGGACAGCTGGAGGTCGGCTATGCCGTGCAGCTGGGTCCACACGAGCATGGCTACGAACATGGCATTGGCAGCGTCGTGTGGCCGGCGTGAGGTCAGACAACGTCCGACGCTGTCCACCAGTCTGAAGAATGAGGGTGCGCCGGGGTGCCAGTCCACGCCCTCGGTTCCGAGGGCCTCGGGGCCGAGCTCGGTTGCGCTGAACAGTAGGCGGTAGCTGGCGGGCTGAGAGCGGGCGAACTCGAGATAGGCGTGGCAGCGACGGCGGAGTTGCTCGCATGGCGGGGCAGTGTCTGAGGTTGCGGCGTCTAGGAAGGCGTCGAAAGCCTCGAAGCGCGCCTGGACGACGGCTCGCAGGAGTTCGGCCTTGTCGTTGAAGTGACGATAAACCGATGGCGGGGTGACGCCCGCACCACTCGCCACAGCTCGGATGGACAGTCGCTTGCCGTCGCCTTCCGCGGCGAGGATTCTTTCGGCGGACGCGAGCAGGTCGGCGCGGAGGAGCCCGCCTTGACCTTTGGGACGTCGGCTCCTTCGACTGGGCATAACTCGGCTGTTACCTGATCGTTCGCGAAATGAAGCCGAAGTACTGGTGGTTTACGTGCATTTGGAGATGGCCTCGACTCCGGAGTTGTTATGTTATCGAGCGATACCTTATACGACGCCCTTTGTCCCAGCAGGGACACCGCTACCGAGCGCGAACTGTCGGTCTCGGCAGGGTTCTGCTCGGTGTCTTCGGATCTGGACACCCGGGAAGTGAGGGCCTAAGATAACGAGCGCTAACCTAACGTCTGTTCCTATGAGGTGGGTTCGTGGACGGTCTGGGCTTCGTCGCGCTGCTGGTCGTCGGTTTCACTGGGTGCGCGGAATTCGGGTCCTATGCCTTCGTGCATCCCGTGATCCGCAAGCTGCCCGAGCGGGAGCACGTCTTTGTAGAACAGGGCCTGCTGCGAACGTTCGGGAGGATCATGCCGGTGGCGATGACGGCGTGCGCCGCCGTGTCGCTCGTCTTCGCGTTCGCCAACGACTCCGTGCCGCACTCGTGGCGATGGGCTGCGGCCGGATCGCTCATCGCCGCGCTGGTGTCGACGATTATCTTCAACGTCCCGATCAATCTGGCCACCGGCCGCTGGGACGCGTCGAACCTACCAGCCGATTGGAAGAAGACCCGTAACCGCTGGGAGTTGTTCCAAGGGGTCAGGTCATGGCTCCTCCTCGCAGGGTTCGTCCTCCTCTGCGCCGGCTTCGCGAACATCTCCTAAAGCGTCGCCGTCTCCCGTCGGCCTCCGAGGAGGGCGATATGCGTTGGCAGAAGCCGTGGTGCTCCCATTCCTCGTTGAGCACCACATGCACGCCCTGCTCGAGCTGCGCCAGGCCCTGCGGCCCCTACAGCGGTCCGCGGCTCAGCCGCCGAAGCGGAACCGGGTTTGGGCGAACTCGCCCTTGGCGAAGGACAGCACCTTGCGGGGACGGACCTCGAAGACGTGAGCGACTCCCGGTTCGTGGTGGAAGGCGCCGTCTCGCACGTCGTACTGCCAGTCGCCGTCATACTTCGTCTTCCACATCTCGGCAAGCGCGCGCAGCAACTCGTCATCGGTGACCCGCTCGGCTCGTCCCTCAACGACGACGTCGAGGCCGGCCTTCCAGCGGTTGTCGCCCGTTGTGAGCGCGCACTGGTCGTTGGCACGCAGGTTGAGGGCCTTCTGCTCGCCGGAACCGGTGCAGAAGTAGAGCGCGCCGTCGCGCCACACCGCAGGCAACGGCGTGACGTGCGGCCGCCCGCCCGCGCGCACCGTCGAGATCCAGAACAGCTCGGCCGATGCGAGCACGCCGACGACGACCTCCCAAGGCGTCGGCGTGGCGCCGGGCGCGCTGAAGCCGGCGTGCAACTCGGGTGCCGGAGCAGGCCTTGACATCACGACCTCCCTGGTCAGGTGTCGAGCGCGGTATACGCGCCGGTCCAGAAATCCTGGATGACCGCCGGCGGAGGGAACGGGCCGGCGAAGGCGTCGGTGCTGAGGAGCACGCCGAGGAGCCCGTTGCTGGGGTCGTTCGACCAGATGCTCCCCAAGCCGCCCGCCCAGCCGTACGATCCGACGGGCGGTCCGAGACCGGTGCGGCGCACCTGCACCCCGACGCCGAAGCCCCACCCCTGCGAGCCGTCGGGCAGGGGCCCGGCCGCACCGTGCGCGACATCGATCTGGTCGGTAGTCATAGCGTCGATCGAGGCGCGCGACAGCAAGCGCGAGCCATCGGGGAGCCGTCCGCCCGACAGGAGCATCCGCGCGAAGGCGTGCAGGTCGTCCACCGTCGACACCAAGCCGGCCGCGCCCGACGGAAACGCCGGCGGCTTCGCCCACTGGCCATCCGAAGGATCGAAAACGAACCGGGCGCCGGTCGGGTCAGTCCCATAGCAGGTGCCGAACCGGTTGACCTCGGCGACGGAAAAGGCGGTGTCGACCATGCCCAACGGCTCGAACACACGGTCGCGCAGTACGACATCGAGCGGTTGGCCAGCGACGCGTGCGATGAGCACGCCGAGGACATCCGCCCCGATGTTGTAGAGCCAGCGCTCGCCAGGCTGGTACAGGAGCGGCAGCGTCGAGAGCCGGCGCATCCATTCCTCCGGCGGCGGGGGTACCTGCGGCTCGGGTGGGCCGGCGCCGAGCTCGAGCTCGGCCAAGGCGTCGAGGAACGGCTGCGGCCAAGGTGCCGCGAAGTCCATGCCGATGCCCAGCCGGAACGTCAACACGTCGTGCAACGTGATCGGCCGCTGGGCGGCCACCGTCTCCCCGTCGATCGGACCACGAGCGTCGACGAGTACGCGCCGGTCGGACAGTTCGGGAAGCAGCGCGTCGACTGGATCGTCGAGCCGCAGCAGGTACTCCTCCACCAAGATGAGCGCCGCCACCGCCACAATCGGCTTGGTCATCGACGAGATGCGGAAGACGCTGTCGCGGCGGACCGGCGCCGATTCGCCTCGGGTCAGCCGTCCGGCGACACCAACCTCCACCTGATCGCCCGCGGCCAGCATCCATGCCACACCACCGACCCGATCCTGCTCGACGTGGTGCTGCATCACCCCGGCGAGGCGCGCGAGGCGTTGACGGTCCAACCCGCTCATATGGGCTACGACGCTACGACGATCGAGAACTCATCGGTAGCGCACTCGGAACGGGCATGCGGGCGGCGACATGGGGGCGCTATTGCTCGCGGCAGTCTCATCGCTACTGCGGAGATGGGCAGCGCCATCCGGGTGCCGACCGAACCGACAAACAGCACGCGCCACCGCCGCCGAGCCAGTTAGGGATGGCCCCCGGGGCTCGAGGTGCTACTGGTCCGTCCTGTCCATGTTCGGTTCCACGGGGTCATTTGGACGGTGGGACCAGCTCGGCGAGTAGCCCTTGGACCCGCCGGTCGATCTCGTCGACAATGGGCCGGACCTGCTCTTTTGGTAGGTCGGCGGGGTCTTGGAGCTCCCAGTCGAGGTAGCGCTTGCCGGGGTAGTAGGGGCAGGTGTCGCCGCAGCCCATGGTCACGACGACGTCGGCGGCCTTGGCGTCGTCGTCGGTGAGGGGCTTGGGGAACTCCCGGGAGGAGTCGAGTCCCCGTTCGGTGAGGACGGCGACGACCGCGGGGTTGAGTTGGTCGCCGGGTTCGGTTCCGGCAGAGCGCACGTCGACCCGGCCTCGGGCGTAGTGGTCGAGCAGGACCTTGGCGGCGAGGCTGCGGCCGGAATTGTGGATGCAGAGGAAGAGTACGACGGGTGTGGCGGTCATCTCGTCTCCTCGAAAGGCTCGCTTGTCGGCTTGTTGGTGTCGCGGTGGGGCAGGACGACGGTGGCGGCCTGGATTGGGGTGATGCTGGGGTAGAGCAACTTGATCGTGGCGAAGCTGACGATCCCGCCGACGATCTGCCCCCCTATGAACAGCGGGGCGGAGGAGGGGGCGATCCCCGCGAAGGTGTTGGAGAACATGCGGCCGATGGTGATGGCCGGGTTGGCGAAGCTGGTCGAACTGGTGAACCAGTAGGCGGCCCCGATGTAGACCCCGACCGCTGCCGGGGCGTGGTGTGCTCGGTCGCTGCGGGTGAGGGCGAAGATCACGAGCAGGAGGCCGAGGGTGGCGACGACTTCGGCGAGGAAGTGGGCGCCGCTGGCTCGGTGCTTGGTCGAGATCGACACCGCCGCCCGGGCGAACATCACGTTGGCAATGATCGCCCCACCGATGCACCCGCTCACCTGTGTGGGCAGGTAGGCGACTGCTTCCCGCCAGCGCATCCCCCCGAAGGCTGCATCAACGAACGACACCACGGGGTTGAAGTGCCCTCCGGAGATCGGGCCGAAGATCAGGATGATGACGTAGAGGCCCGCGGCGGTGACCGCTGCGTTCTCCAAGAGTTGCAGGCCGGTCTGGCCCGGTGAGAGTTGCTGGGCGGCTATACCGGAGCCGACCACGACGGCGGCCAGCATGGCGCTTCCCAAGAACTCGGCGACCAAGCGGCGCCACAGCCGGGGCGCACTAGCCACGTTGAACGATCCCCGCTAGCAGCAAGCGGCCTTCGGACCCACAATCGTCAGGTCCGGCCCGGCACAGCACGCCGCCTGGCGAGGCTGATCCGAGCGCAACTGACCAGCCGGGTGCTCGGTGTCCGCCAGGACGGTGTAGATCTCCCAAGGCTCGTCGTCGGGTCCGTCAACCCACACCTTGTCCTGGATGGCGTAGCAGCAGGCGGTCTGCTTCTCCACGGCGGTGGCGAGTCCCTCCCCAGCCAGGCGTGCCTGAGCGGAAGTGACCTCTTCGGTGGTCTCCACTTCGACCCCCAGGTGATTCAGCGTCCCCGGTGTCCGGGCGGCGTCTTCGATCAGCACCAGCTTCAAGGGCGGTTCGGCAATAGCGAAGTTGGCGTAACCGGAGCGGACCTTGGCCGGTTCGGTGGCGAACAGCTTGGAGTAGAAGTCGATGGCCTCGTCCAGGTCAGCGACGTTCAAGGCAAGTTGCACACGTGACATCACAGATCCTCCTGATAGATTCATGATGATCGATGCTCTGCCAGTATGGCATAGGATTGATGATTGTCAATGCGTGGTGAGGACGATGGCCCGGCGCAAAGTAAACGTACCGATCGATGTGAGCGTCGAGGAGCTGTGCTGCTCCTCGATCACAGAAGCCCCACTTGCTGAGCCCGAAGCGGTCGAGCTCGGCCGGGTCCTGGCCGCTCTCTCCGATCCCGTGCGCCTCCGCCTGCTCTCTCTGGTCGCCGCCAACGGCGAAGTGTGCTCCTGCGACCTCGAAGCACCGCTCGGGAAGAGCCAACCGACCATCTCCCATCACACCAAGGTCCTCGCCCGGGCCGGCCTCTTGGTCGGTGAGAGACGGGGCCGCTGGATGTGGTGGCAAGTCGAACCTGACCGCCTCGCCGCCATCCGCAAAGCTCTAGGAGGCTGATCCGGTCACCACTGACATACCGAAATGTCCGTGGAGGGCCCAAATCCTGTCACGTGGCCTTGACGGCGCGGGGGTGCTGTCGTATGTGTTCGGGATGCTGACTGGGGGGTCGGGAAGAGTTGCTGCCGTAGCTCTTGTGGTGGTGGCAGTCATTGGTTCGGTGACAGGGGCCGCCGGCGCCGCCACGGGGAGAGGTGGTACCCGCCAAGTAGCGCGGGCGCGTTCGGCCAGGCCGGCAATCTGGCCTACCCGGACGATCGGGCCTCATCGTCGCCTGCTCGATCTCGTCGGCATGGACGGTCAGTTGTTCGGCCAGTTGTTGGGGCCGACGAGCCAGGCCTTCCCCGGCGGCACCCCGGCGCCGGTTGTACGGATCAGCCCGCGCTCGGGGCGCGTGATCGCCAGGAGCGAAGTGTTGCCGGTCGGCCTGTTGGTCGCTGGCGACGGCGCCGTCTGGCTGGCCGCGGCGCCCGATCCGACCGGCCAGGCCGCAGGACAGGTCTACGTTCTCGACCCCTCAACCCTGAAGGTCCGCCAGCAGATACCGATGCCGAGGGGGCCGGCAGCGACCGTGCCTTACTCCCCGCCCTCGGGGAATCCCAGCATCGCGATCGCCGACGACGGGGCCGTCTGGGCCGGCACCGGCACCGAGGTGGTCCGCATCGATCCAAGAACCGGAGCGACGAGCACCCCGGTCACCTTCCCAGCACTGGTAGGAAGCCTGGCGGTCGGCGGCGGCCGGCTCTACGACACGTACTCGAACGCCGACGGCGCCGGCGTCGTCGAGGAGCGCGATGCGACTACGGGCCGGCTCCTCGCCTCGCAGCTGCTGGATTCCGCCGCTGGGCCCCTCCTCGAGGCCGCGGCCGGTACTGCGGGTGTCTGGGCCTCCTGGCGCGGCGGGATGGTCGGAACCACGCAGCTGCTGGCCGCCGCTGGTCTGCGCGTCCAGCCGGCCCCCAAGGGTTCCCGTCTCCCGTGGCTGGCAACGAGGAATCCCAGCACCGACGTTTACACCCAGACGATGGGTACATCGGTGTCCACGAGCGCTGGCGTGCTGTGGCTGATAGGTGACAGCACGGTCAGTTGCGCCGACCCGGGCACCGGTGTCGTGCACGCAACGGAACCGAACCCGACTGACTTTCCCCTCAGCGTCGCCGCAATCGGGTCGCACCTCTACGCATCCGGCGTCTCCGACCGCCTCCTGGAAATCACACCCCCAGCAGCGTGCTGACCCGCCGGGAATGATGGTGGGTTGACGCACGAGCCAAATTGCGTCCCATACGCTTCTTTTGAGGGTTGCGGAGTTACTGCTGGGGGTTGAAGAAGTTGATAAGGATGGGTGCGATGATCTCGGATGGGGCGTTGTGGTCGTATCCGTCGAGCATCGTGAGTCTGGCGCCCGGCGTGGCGGCGGCTTGCTCGGCGACTGAGCGCTGAAACCATGCCGGGCTGTTAGTCCCCCCGAGAATGAGGACCGGTGCGGCGATCTTCGCGAGCTCGGTCGTCGGTACCCCGCCGGCAGCCACGGCGAGGTCGTAGACGAGCGTCGGTGTCAGCGGTTCGAGGGCCGTCACCCAGGGAGCATCGTCAATCTCTCCGAGCGCCTCTTTGGGTAGGCGGACGACTTCGGACATCCAGTAGACGACGGCGTCGCGCCTCCGTCCGGCATCTACGAGGCCGCGAAGATGCTCGGCCGGGTCCAGGTCAGGCTGGGGGGTGTCCTCGTTCTGGAATGGCGCCTCGTAGGCGACGATGCCGGATACCGCAAGACCGGCAGCGGCGGCGCGAAGGGCGATCGCGGCTCCGGATGAGTGGGCGAAGATGAAAGGCGTCTCGGCCCCTGCGGCCGAAGCCACAGCCGCGAGATCCTCGTACTCCCGCTGCGGCGCGTAGGGCAGGGTGTCGCCGCTCTCACCGCGGCCCCGGCGGTCATAGGTGACGACGGTGTAGCGCTGTGAGAGTGCTTCTGGGGCGACGAACGTGTGGCGGGTGCAGAACGCCCCCACGGTGATGATCAACGGCGGGCCGCTCCCCATGCGGTCATACGCGATGACGGTCCCGTCTGCAGACTTCACGGTATCCACGGGCTTCTCCCTTCCGTCCCCACCAAGCCAGACGATCCGCCGTTGCCGAACTCATCGGCCCCGTTTCGCATAGTCCGGGCCGGCTTGCGGGCCAGCTCGGTCGGTTCGTCAAGTCGTGTCAGTTTGGTCGGGTTCGCGATCGCGTAGATTCCGCTGATCCGTCCTTGCTTCACCTCGAGGCTGACAACGGCAGGTTGCCGGTCGCTGTCCACCCGGATCGCAGGTGCGCCGTTTAGCCAGAGGATTGATACCGTTCGGTTCCGGCCGACCAGCAGCCTCGCCACTGCGTG
>WQVT01000087.1 GCA_009785715.1 Acidimicrobiaceae bacterium
CGTCGAGTAGCCGCTGTCGATGTTGCAGACCTGTGCTGCGGGGGTCGGGCTTGCCCGGCCCCCGCTGCGCGTTACCTGTGCCGTAACCGGCCGCCCAGACGGGTTGCGGCACAACGAACGCGGACGCTCAGCTCTTTGCGTCGGCCCAGGTCTTGCCCCACGCAAGGTTCAACGTCAACGGGACCTTTAGGTCGGCGGCCCCGCTCATCGCCTCCGTCACGGTGGCCGCCGCCTCCTCCTGCTCGGAGGGCGGGACCTCGAGGATCACCTCGTCGTGGACCTGGAGCACCACCCTGCTGGCGAGCCCGGCGTCGGTGAGGCGGGCGTCGAGCCGCACGAGTGCCACCTTGAAGATGTCGGCGGCCAGGCCCTGGATGCCGGCGTTCATCGCCTGACGCTCCCCCGCCGCCCGCAACTGGTAGCGACCGGACTGCAGCTCGGGGATCAGGCGCCTGCGGCCGAAGAGGGTCTCGGTGTAGCCCCGGTCCCGGGCCTCCGCCACGACCCGGTCCATGTAGGTCCGCACGTTCGGGAACCCCTCGAAGTACGCCTTCAGGATCTCCGCCGCCTCGGGCACGCCGATGCCGAGCCGCTGCGCCAGGCCGTAGGACTCCATGCCGTAGGCCAACCCGTAGGACACCATCTTCGCCTTCGAGCGCATCGCCAGCGTGACGTCCTCGGAGGCGACGCCGTAGATCCGCGAGGCGGTCACGTTGTGAATGTCCACGCCGGCGCGGAACGCCTCGACCAGGCCCGGGTCGTCGGCCAGGTGGGCGATCACCCGCAGCTCGATCTGGTTGTAGTCGGCGACCAGGAAGGCGCAGCCCTCGGCCGGCACGAAGCACTGGCGGATCAACCTGCCCTCCTCGGAGCGCACCGGGATGTTGTGCAGGTTGGGCTGGTCGGAGCTGAGCCGGCCGGTGCGGGCCACCGTCTGGTTGAAGCTGGCGTGGATCCGCCCGTCGGGGGCGATCTCGGCCAGCAGGGGTTCGCCGTAGGTCGAGCGGAGCTTCTCGACCTCCCGCCACCGCAGCAGCGCCTCGACGACGGGATGCTCGTCGCGCAGCTTCTCGAGCGTCTGAGCGTCGGTGGAGTAACCGGTCTTGGTCCGCTTCTGGGGCGTCAGCCCGAGCTTGGTGAAGAGGATCTCCCGCAGCTGGGGAGTGCTGCCGACCACGAACTTCTCGCCGGCCAGGTCCCAGATCTGCTCCTCCAGCCGCTGCGCCTCGGAGGCCAGCTCGGTGGCGAGGCCGGAAAGCTGCTCCCGGTCAACCCGGACGCCCGCCTCCTCCATCCTGGCGAGCACCCGCACGAGCGGGCGCTCCAGTTCGGTGTAGAGGTTCGTCATCCCCCGGGCGGAGAGCGCCGCGCCGAGCGGCTCGACCAGCCGCGCCACCGCCAGCGCCCTCCGGCCGGCCACCTCGGCCTCGTCGGGGGCCGTGCCGGAGAGGTCGAGCTGTCCGGGTGGAGGAGCGTCCGGGCCACCCACCTCGACGCCGGCATAGCGCAGGGCGATGTCCTCGAGCGGATACTTGTCCCCCGCGGGGTCGACCAGGTAGGCGGCGATGGCGGGGTCGAGGGAGAGGTTGGAGAAATCGATGCCGATGACCGCCAGGCCCCGCATCAGTTGCTTGGCGTCGTGCGCGGACACCTCGACACCGTCGACGCCGACGAGCCTCGCAACCGCAGCCAGGACGTCGGCCTCGTCAAGCAGGTCATGCCCGAGCCAGGTGACGGGCGTGCCGGCGCTCGTCGCAGGGCCGGCCTGCGCATCGGTCAGCGCAACCAGGGCCAGGCCGACCAACGGGGAGCGACCCTCCTGGCCCTCCCACGCCCCCGCCACTGCGACCGGCATGGCCTCCGCCCGCCAGCGGTCGATGAGCGCGATGGCCTCGGCGGCGGAAGGGCGGAGCACGGACACGTCCAGGGCCGCTCCGGCCTCCGGGGCGGCGGCCGCCTGGGGGCTCTCGGCGCCCGTGACCTCGATGAAGCGATCCCACAGGGTGCGGAACTCGAGGAAGTCGAACAGCTTCCGGACGTCGTCGCGTTCCCACCCCCCGACCGACGCCGCCTCCTGATCGAATTCGATCGGGAGGTCGCGCACGAGCGGGGTGGCGGCGGCGTTCTGGCGGACGGTCTCCTCCGCCTCCGCCAGGCTCTTGCGGAGCTTCGGGCTCTGCTCGTCCAGGTGGGCATAGATCCCGTCGATATCGCCGTAGGCGTTGATCAACTTGGCCGCCGTCTTCTCCCCCACCCCGGGAACCCCGGGCAGGTTGTCGGAGGGGTCGCCCCGCAACGCGGCGTACTCGGGGTAGCGGGCCGGAACCACCCCGGTGCGTTCCTCGATGCCTGCCTCGTCGTAGAGGACATAGTCGGAGACGCCACGGCGGTTGTAGAGCACACGGACATGGGGGTCGGAGACGAGCTGGTAGGTGTCGCGGTCCCCCGAGACGATGATCACGTCGTCGCCCCGCTCGGCGGCCCGGGTGGCGAGCGTCGCGATCACGTCGTCGGCCTCGTAGCCGGGCAGGTCGACCGTCGGGATCGACAGGGTCTCGATCACCTGGCGGACCAGGCCCATCTGCTGGCGGAGGATGTCGGGGGTCTCGGCCCTCCCCGCCTTGTAGGCGTCGACGATGTCGTGGCGGAAGGTCCGTTCGGGACGGTCGAACGTGGCGACGACCTGGTCCGGGTGGTGGTCCTTCAGCAGGTTGATGAGCATCGAGGTGAACCCGAACACGGCGTTGGTCACCTGGCCGGACGCGGTGGCCATGTCGGTCGGCAGGGCGAAGAACGCGCGGTAGGTGAGGGAGTTCCCGTCGATCAGCATGAGCCGAGCCATTGCCAGGATGCTACGCCCAGGGGGTGACCTCGCCCCGTCTTCGGTGCGACGGGCACCCGGGCGGTAACTCTTGGCGGGCGGTACGCTCTGCCCCGTGGCAGACGGGTTCCATCCGCCGCTCGAGGAGTACCTCGAGGCGATGCACGAGCTTGAGGAGGAGGGCGTGCCGGTCATTCAGGCGCGCCTGGCCGAGCGCCTCGACCACTCCGCCCCCGCCGTCTCGGAGATGATCCGCCGGCTCCGGGACGAGGGCTACATCGCCGCCGAGGGCCGAGCCCTGCACCTCACGACCGAAGGCCGGGCCAAGGCCGAGAGCGTCGTCCGCAAGCACCGCCTCGCTGAGCTCCTCCTGACCGAGATCATCGGCCTCTCCTGGGAGAAGTCCCACGTCGAGGCGTGCCGGTGGGAGCACGTGATCTCCGACGAGGTCGAGGCCCGCCTGGTCGACCTGCTCGGGCATCCGCGGACCTGTCCGCACGGCAATCCCATCCCCGGGGCGGAGCCGGTCGAGTACCGCGAGACCGTCCTCTCGGATGCGGTGAGCGGTGAGCGGATCCGGCTCAGGAGGGTCACCGAGCAGGTGGAGATCGACGCCGAGTCGCTCAACTACCTGTGCACCTCCGGCTTCGTCCCGGGCGCTGCGGCGACCGTCGCCTCCCGCGCACCCGACGGCACGCTCATCCTCGACGTCGACGGGCGCTCGCTGGCGGTCGGGCCGGGGCTGGCGCACCAGCTCTTCGTCTCGACCCCCTGAGCCGCACTTCTACTCGGCCGGGCGGAGGCCCTCTTCGATCACGCGACGGGCGACCTCTTTCATTGGGAGACGCTGTCGCATCGCGGTCTTCTGGATCCAGTTGAAGGCGTCGTGTTCGCGCATGTCGAGGGCGTCCATCAAGACCCCTTTTGCCCGCTCCACCTTCGTACGGACCTCCAAGCGCTCCTCGAGGGTCTTCACCTGGTCGTCGAGTGCCTTCATCTCCCCGAAGCGCCCGAGGGCGATCTCGATCGCCGGCAGCAGTTCACTCTTTTGGAAAGGCTTCACGAGGTAGGCCAGCGCACCGGCGGCGCGGGCCTGCTCGATCAGGTCCCGCTGGCTGAAGGCGGTGAGGATGAGGACGGCGGCCAGGTGGTCGCCCGTGATCTGACGGGCTGCGGTGAGGCCGTCGACGCCGGGCATCTTGATGTCGAGGATCGCCAGGTCGGGGCGCTGGCTGCGCACCAGCGACACCGCCTCGTCGCCGCGGCCCGTCTCGCCCACGACCTCGTAGCCCTCCTCTTCGAGGATCTCCTTGAGGTCGAGCCGGACGATGGCCTCGTCCTCGGCGATCACGACCCGAACTGCCACTCGTTGCCTCCTCATCCGCGATGTCGGCAAACCTGCCGGCGCATCTGTCTAGCGCGGCCGTGCTCCGCCCGCTGCTGATTCGGCCCGCGTGGCCGGCTCGGTCGGGGATCAGTCCGGGCTGACGACGAGCTTGTCGAGCAGCTCGTTCTGCGTCCGGCGCATGTCCGCGATCGTGGTCTGGAGGTTGGTGCGGCTCCGTCCCATCGCGTCGGCGTGGCGCTGGGCCTCGGTGTACTCGCGGTGGGCGAGGGGTGTCTCCGAGACCAGGGAACGCACCCGCGCCTCGTCGGCGGCCTCGCTCAGGGCCAGGAACTGTTCCTCGACCACCGCCAACTCCTCGTTGGCGGACCGGAGCCGTTTGGCGATCTCGAACAGCCGGCGCTCGATCGACGCATTGGACATGGCCCCCGTGAGTGTAGCGACCGTCAAATCGATCCCCATGCATGCAGACCGAGCTGATCGGCGAAGAAGGCCAGTTGGTCGGCAGCCAGCTCAACGGTCCTCGTCACCGACCGCGCGCCGTGGCCGACCTGGGCTTCCGAGCGGAGGAGGACGGGTCGGCGGTCGGGGTCGGAGGACGTCGCCCACTGCAGGGCGGCGGTCAGCTTGCGGGCGTGGAGGGGGTCGACCCGCGAGTCGGACTCGAAGACGGTGAACAGCACGGCGGGGTAGGCGGTGCCGGCACGGACGTGATGGTACGGGGACATCTCGAGGAGCCAGCCGAACTCGACGGGGTCGGCGGCGGTGCCGTACTCGTCGTTCCAGGTGGCCCCGAGGCCGAAACGCTCGTAGCGGACCATGTCGAGCAGGGGGGCCGAGCAGACGACGGCGGCGTAGCGCTCCGGTGAGCGGGTGAGGGCGGCGCCGACGAGGAGGCCGCCGTTGCTCCCACCGAAGATGCCGAGACGGTCCCGGGTCGTCCACCCCTGCTCGACGAGCAGGTCGGCTGCGGCCTCGAAATCCTCGAACACGTGGTGCTTGTGCTCACGCATCCCGTCGCGGTGCCAGGCCTCGCCCTCCTCGGAGCCGCCCCGGAGGTGGGCGACGACCCAGACACCACCGGCCTCCACCCAGGCGCGGATCGACGACGAGTAGGCCGGCGTGAGGGAGATGTCGAAGCCTCCGTACCCGTAGAGGACGGTTGGGCGGGGGCGGTCGGGGGTGGCGGCACCGGCCACCACCGTGAGGCGGATTTCGGTCCCGTCGGCGGAGGTGGCCACGATCTGGCTGGAGGCGATCGGGGGGTCGTCCGGGCTGGAGGCGATCGGCGGGGTCGTCGGGGCCTTTGGGGTGGCGGGGGCCGGCGCTGGGCCTTCCGGACGGAGCGTACCGGTGGTCACATCGAGGAAGAACACCTCGTAGGGGGTGGTGTGGTCGGTGTAGCCCAGCCACACCTGTTGGCCCTCGTCGGAACGCCCCGTCAGGTCGGCGGACCCGGCGCCGGGGAGGACCACCTCTCGGAGTTTCGTGCCGGTGGACCGATCGTGCACGGTCACCTCGGATAGGGCGTGCCGGCGCCAGAGCACCACCAGGTGCTCGCCGGCCAGCACGAAGCCCTCCAGAACGGCGCCCCCGGGATCTTCGGTCACCACCTCCTCCCAGCCCTCCGGCCCGAGGTCGCCGGCTTCACCCGGGCGGAGGCGGCACAGCCGCCCGTGGGGGGCGCCCAGGTCGGTGTGGATCCACAGGGTGCCCCGTTGGTCGAAGTGCGGGGAGGCCTGGGCGTCGGTGCCGACGAGGACCGGGAGCCAGGGCTGGGGCGGCGCGTTGGGCGCGGTAGGGGCGGGGAGGCGACGCAGGTGGAGGTCGTTCCGGGGGGCGGTCCCGAGCGCCGTGGAAACGGCAACCCACGCCCCGTCGGGTGACACGTCGACCCCGAAGTAGGCGGTCATGTCGATGCCGTCGCCGAACAACTCGAGGTCACTCGAGATGGGATCGGCCGGCGCAGGCGCCGGCGCCGTGCTTTGCGGCCGGGGCGCGGTGGTCGGCGAACCCGGCGCGTCCGGGGCCGCCGGACCGATGCGGTGGCGGTAGACGCGGCGGTGGTACTGCGACTCTCCCTCGGGGACCGCTTCGGGGGGGAGGCGGCGCACGTAGAGGAGCTCCTGCCCACCGGGCAGCCAGGCGATCGGGCTGTAGCGGACGCGGTCGACGGGTCCCTCGAGGGTCTCTCCTGTGGCGACGTCGAGAACCCACAGGCGGCTCTCCTCGTCGCCCCCGCTCGACAATTGGTAGGCGAGGCGGTCGCCCTCCCAGGAGGGCGACCATCCGTCCAGGGTGATCGTGCCGTCGGCGCTCAGGGCGTTGGGGTCGACCAGGGCGCGGGTGCCGGAACGATCGGTCACCCAGACGACGGCGTGATCCTGATCGGGGTTCCGCGCCGTCCAGAAGCGGCGGTCGCCCACCACGTGGGGTGGGCCGACGTAGCCGGGAATCAGGTCGAGCAGGCGGCCCCGCAGGGGGGCACGGGCTGGGAGCGAGTCGGCGAAGCGTTGCCAAAGCTCCTCCTGCGCCTCGGACCAGGCCACCGTGGCCGGGGAGGTCGGGTCCTCGAGCCAGCGGTACGGATCGGCGACCCGGTGACCATGTAGCTCCTCCGCCAGTCCCAGGCGCTCGGCCGGCGGATACCCATGAGCGAGAATCACGTCCGAGACGATACGGCGGGCGGGCGGCTGGGCGGCGGCCGGCCTCTGGCGGGCGGCGGCTGGCCTCTCGGGGGTGGTAGGCGGTGTTCGCCGGCGGCGGGGGCCACGTCCGGTGAGCGGGGTGCGCCAATGTGACTGATTCGCGTCCATGTGCTTGGCAGGTGACGTCATCTGACCACTGGACGCTCACATGGACCGAGATCGATCACATGGACGGAGATCGCTCACAAATGGCAGAGAGCCTCGAGCGGTCAGGTGACCCCGCCCACCAACCACGCCGAACGCGATCGGACCCCGCGATCGTGCGCCCCGGCGCCGATCGATCATTCAGGAAAATCGCGCCGGCGGATCGCGCGGAGCGATTTGCGCGGGTCTTCTGCGACGGTGTTCAGACCATCTTTAGTTCTCGCGGGCAGAATTGTGAGGATGAGAGTCCTGGTGGTCGATGACGAACCCGCGGTCCGCCAGGCACTCGATCGCGCACTCCGCTTCGAGGGGTACGAAACGGAGACCGCCGAAGACGGCGTGGCGGCACTCGCCAGCCACGCCCAGCGACCCGCCGACGCCATCGTGCTCGACGTCGCGATGCCGCGCATGGATGGCCTGGAGGTGAGCAGAAGACTGCGTTCGGCGGGCGATCAGACCCCGATCCTCCTGCTCACCGCAAGAGCCGCCGTCGACGAGCGGGTCGCCGGCCTGGATGCCGGCGCCGACGACTATCTGGTCAAGCCGTTCGCCCTCGAAGAGCTGTTGGCACGCATCCGCGCGCTGCTTCGCAGGTCCGCGCCGAGCGACGATAACGACGTGCTGCGTTTCGCCGATCTGTCACTCGACCCCGGGACGCGGGAGGTGCGTCGCGGGACGAGGCGCATCGAACTCACCAGGACCGAGTTTCTGCTCCTCGAGTTGCTGCTGCGAAATGCCCGCCAGGTCCTGCCCCGCGAGGTGATCTTCGACCGGGTCTGGGGGTACGACTTCGGCGCCAACTCGAACTCACTGGAGGTCTACATCGGCTATCTGCGTCGCAAGACGGAACTGGAAGGAGAGCCCCGGCTGATCCACACCGTCCGGGGCGTTGGGTACGTCTTGCGCCAGCCTGTCGAGGACTGAGGGGGCCGATGGCAGGGCGAACCCCCGACACGCCGCCCACACCGGCACCGCCGCCGGCAGACCAGGGCCCGCCGCCGGCAGAGCAGGCACCGC
>WQVT01000088.1 GCA_009785715.1 Acidimicrobiaceae bacterium
CGATCACGGGGATCAGATCGGAGCCGCCCGACCTCCGCGCCGCCGATGGCCCGGACGGAACCGACGGCGGCAACGCCTCGGTGGCGGCACCCCCGGCGGTGAGCTCGGGCGATGCCGCGGCGAGCTCGTCGGGCTCGGGGAGTGCGGTGGCTGCAGGCCCCAGAGCCTGCGCCGCTTCGGTGGCGTCCACCCAGCGCCCAGCGGTGGAGACACCGATGACGCGGACGTCGTAGCGCGACGGGTCGGCGGAGCGCAGGACGTGGAGGGCCGAGATGCAGGACACCTCGTGCTCCGGGGATTGACCGCCGTACAGCAGTACCAAGCGGATCGCCGAAGTCGGGGGAGAGGCGTTCGATCCACTCGATCCGGAAACAGCCATGGAGCGCCACGCTAGTTGGCACCGGGCTCAGGACGGTGGAGCCTGCCGCCCGCCAGGATTGGGCAGGTCGCAGGGGTCAGGTGGCAGGATCGCCGGGTGCACTGGACGGTTGCGGACGTCGCCTCCGCCACCTCGGGTCGCCGGGTGGCGGGAGACCCCGAGGCGGAGCTCACGGCGGTGGCGATCGACTCGCGCACCGTCGGGCAGGGCGAACTGTTCGTGGCCCTGCGCGCCGGGCGGGACGGTCACGTGTTCGTCGGCCACGCGGCGGCTGCCGGCGCCGCGGCGGTGCTGGTCGACAGCCGCTGGATCTCCGGCGAGGCGCCGGTCGGGGACGCCGCCATCGCCCGGGACGGGGAGGTGATCGACCCCCTGGAGGCGCTGCCCGCTCGCCTCGCCGTCGTGGAGGTAGCCGACACGGGGAACGCACTCCTGGCCCTCGGCAGGGCCGCGCGCCGCCGGTTGCTGGCGCCGGTGATCGGGATCACCGGTTCCGTGGGGAAGACGTCGACGAAGGACCTGGCTGCGGCGGCTCTGACCCGCCGCTGGCGGACGGCGGCCAGCGAACGGTCGTTCAACAACGAGCTCGGCGTGCCGCTCACGTTGGCGAATGCCCCCGAGGACACCGAGGTCGCCGTCGTCGAGATGGGAGCGCGGGGCCCGGGCCATATCGCCCTGCTGGCCGACGTGGCGCGCCCGGGCATTGCCGTGGTCACGGCCGTGGCCGCCGTGCATACCGAGTTGTTCGGCTCCCTGGAAGCCATCGCGGCCGCAAAAGGGGAACTCGTCGAGGCGTTGCCGGCGGGTGGAACCGCGATCCTGAACGGTGACGACCCGCTGGTCGCTGCCATGGCCGAGCGAGCCAACCCCGGGGTGGGCGTGCTGCGCTTCTCGGCCCGGGGCGATCCGACCGCAGACCTGGTGGCGGAGGAGGTGGTCGTTGAGGATGACCTCCGCCCCCGTTTCCGGCTTCGCAGCCCGTGGGGGGCGGCGCGCGTGTTCCTGGGTGTACGAGGGGAGCACCACGTGAACAACGCACTCGCCGCGGCGGCCGCAGCGCTGCGATGCGAGGTTCCCCTGCCGGACGTGGTGGCCGCGCTCGAAGAGGCGCACCTGTCACCGTGGCGCATGGCGCTCGAGCGCACGGCCGGTGGAGCCCTTGTCCTGAACGACGCCTACAACGCCAACCCCGCCTCGATGGAGGCCGCACTCCGGAGCCTCGCCCGTCTGCCCGCCGACCGCCGTGTCGCGGTGCTCGGGGAAATGGCCGAGCTCGGGGACCTGGCCCCGGAGGCCCATCGCCGGGTGGCGGAGTTGGCGGCCGAGCTGGAGGTCGAGCTGGTGGCGGTGGGAACCTCGCTCTACGGGCGGGCACCGGTGGCAGACATCGACGCCGCCCTCGTCGCCCTGGGTGGGGTGGACTCACTCGGGCCGCGCACCGCCGTGTTGGTCAAGGCGTCCCGGGTGGCCGGCCTCGAGCGTCTCGCCGAGCGACTGATCCACTCGCAGCGCTGACCGTCGGGGCGGCGTGTGCGCCCGTGACCGGATCAGGCGCCGGGCCGACGGCTGTGCTGCAGGTCCTTCAGGGCCCGGTACCCGACCAGCTTCACGCCGGCACGGTCCACGAGGTCCCGCAGATACGTGGCGTCGAGCGCCAGGGCGTGGTCGTCGACCCGGGCCGACCAGTCCGGGGCTACGGCGCGAAGCTCGTCGGTGTCTATCGCCGGGCGGAGCACCACCTCGGTCACGCCGGCCGGCGGGTCGGAGAGGAGCCGATCGAGGGCGCGCCTGGTCCCCTGGGTGCGCGGCACGCGCACGAGGAAATCGGGGGAGACGATGCCTTCGGCCGCCGCCAGGGCCCGGAAGGGAAAGCCGACCCGGGCTTCGGTATCTGCCGACGGGAGACGGAGCGGCAGGTTGAACTCGACCGCCAGTTCCAGGGCCACGTCGAAGAACTCGGGGCGGAAGTCCAGCGCGCCCAGGTGGGCGCTCAGGTGGCTGACGTCGAATCCCCAATAGATGGCCCGCTCGATCTGGGCCCGGCACTCACGACGAACCTCGTCGGTGTCCGCGTGGTCCCAGAGATCGGCGAGGGTGCGGGGGAACCCGCCGTCGCCGTCCAGGAGCGACGGGCAGTAGGTGATCGGACCCCAGCGGTAGAGGTCGTACTCGGCATTCAGCGTCAGGTGCACGCCGATGTCCTCACCGCGGTAGCTGGCGGCGGCCGCCCGGGACCACGGGCCGGGCACCACCAGGCCGGCGGACCCCGCCCGACCGCGACGGAGCGACTCGTAGACACCGGAGTTGCCGGAGTGGGTGACGCCGAGCTCGTCGCTGGTGACGATGAGCAGCGAGGAGTCGGGCGCAAAGCCCAGCGCCTCGACCAGCGAGGGCTCCGATCGCGGGGCCTCGAGGCGTGCAAGCTCGGCCATGTGGGGATGGTACCGGGGAAGGCTGTCACACCCCCCGCAGAAGATGGACCCAATGACCAAGCAGATGATCTTCCTGGAGAACGAACCGGCCGAAGGGACCTCCGCAGCCCCGGACCCTCATCCGGCCTTCGACGACGATCCCAACGACTTCCGCATCGACGCCCACGCCCGAGCGATCGGGCGGATCGGCATCGCAGCCGCCCGGCACGCCCTGGCCGAGGCGGTGAGGCGGGCGGCGGAGCGGGATCAGGCGGCGGCGTAGCCGCCTCCCGGCCCGAGCGTCCTAGCGACCCCGGATTCTAGAAGCCCCAGCGCAGCGCTGGCGTATGCACCGGCGCGTCCCACAGCGTCTCGAGCTGCGGGTCGAGGGCGAGCAGCGTGAACGAGGCGCCCGCCATGTCGAGGCTGGTCACGTAGTTGCCGACCAGGTTGCGGGCCACGGTGATCTGTTTGGAGGCGAGTTGGTCGTGCAGGTCGTTGAACAGCAGGTACAGCTCCATGAGCGGCGTTGCGCCGAAGCCGTTGACCATTGCCAGCACCCGGTCGCCGGCGCCCAGTCCGAGGGCGCCGACCAGCAGGCCCTCGGCCTCGGCGACGAGCTCTGCGGCGGGCCGCAGAAGGTCACGGCGCCGACCCCGCTCGCCGTGGATCCCCACCCCCACCTCGATCTCCTCCGGGCCGAGCTGCAGAATTGGGCCGGCTCCCGGCGGCGAGGAGGAGGTCAGCGCAATGCCGAAGCTGGCCGAGCGGCTCACCACCCGCTCGGCGAGCGCACGGACCTCCTCGAGCGGCGCCCCCTGATCGGCGAGCGCCCCGGACAGCTTGTGCACGAAGACGGTGGCGCCGGTGCCACGACGACCGATCGTGTAGGCCGATCCCTCGACGGCGACGTCGTCGTCGACCAGCACCGTTGCCACCTCGATGCCCTCGCCGCCGGCCGCCTCGGCCGCGAGCCGGAAGTTCAGGACGTCCCCGGTGTAGTTCTTGACGATGTGCAGCACCCCGCCGCCGGCATGGGCGGCGCGGGTGGCGGCCAGGATCTGTGCGGTGGTGGGAGAGGCGAACACCGGGCCCGGCGCCACCGCGGTCAGCATCCCGTGGCCGACGAAGCCGGCGTGGAGTGGCTCGTGACCCGACCCGCCCCCCGAGATCAGACCGACGCTGCCGCTGGTCGGGGGCACGGCCCTGCGGACGATCCGCTCTTCCGCATCCCAGACCACGAGATCGGGCGCCGACTTGGCCAGACCCACCAGCGACTCGATGGCCGACTCGTCCGGGTCGTTGAGAAACTTCTTGGTCGGCAGCGTTTCGACCGGGGGCCCGGCGTGGCCGGAGACCGCGGCAGCGTCGTCCTGCGCACCGGCGTCGCCCGCGGGCTCCTCGACGGCCGGGACCTCGAGGTCGGACACGTCGGGCGCCTCGTGCCCGAACTCGACCGCCAGCCGGGCGGCCACGACGGCGACGGCGACCGCGCCAGGGTCGGGGGCGCCGAGGTTGCGCTCCGCCGAGTACACGGCGCGGCCGCGCCGTGCAAGGAGCGAACGAGTGCCCGCCGCCCCATCGGCGGCCGCCTGCGCCACCACGCCCCACGCAAGCCCGGCGTCGTCGGCGGGTTTCTCCGCCAGGTCCGCCAGCGCCTTGGCGGCCGGCACCAGGGCGTCCAGCAGCGTCTTGTCGCCCACCCCGCTGCGCCCGTACTCGGCGATGCCGTCCGCCCCCGCCTGCAGCATCCGGCTCACCAGGGGGACATCCAGGTCTTCGGCTGTCCCGGCCGTCGCGCCGGCGCGCGAGAACGCAACGCTCAGCAACGGCCCGGAGCTGCCCCCGATCTCACGACCGAGCAGGTCGGCTACCGCCTTGAGGAACGCCTCGGGACTTCCCCGGTCCAGTTGCTCCCACTGGACCTGGACGACGGAGAAGCCTCGCGCCAGGCTCGTCCCGAAGTCGCCGTCACCGACGGCGGCGTCCAGCCGGTCCCACGTCGCCCGCCGATCCAGCGCGACCTCGGTGATCACCCGGACTGACTGCTCCAAACGCTCCCAGCTCATAGGGCCTCCCGCAGAGCGGCGCTATCCGCGCAGGTCGGCAGTCGCTCCGCCGATGGCCTCGGCTGTGCCGCCGAGATGATCGCTGATCGTCGTGGCGGCATCGGCGCCCTTGCCTTCCCGGATCGCGACGAGCAGGGCCTCGTGCTGCTCGAGGATGACGGTGCGCCGGCCCGGGTCCCGGATGGTCGCGGTGTCCAGCATCCGCAGCTGGCGGTCCCGTAGCGACCGGTAGAAGTGACTGAGCAGGTCATTGCCCGCCGCCTCCACGATGGTGAGATGGAACTCGCAATCGGCCAGGTGGAAATCCGGCAGGCGTTCCTCCTCGAGTGCCTGCCGCTGGGCGGCAAGCAGCGCGCCGAGCGCCTCGACGAGCGTGTCGCGCCGGGCCCGGGGTAGGCCCGTGGCCACCGCCACCGACCAGGGCTCGATCAACTGGCGCGCGGTGAGGACGTCGCTCACCTCGCTCGGGGTGACCGGGACGATGAGGGCTCCTCGCTTCGGATAGAGCCGGAGCAGGCCTTCCGACGCGAGCCGCAGAAAGGCTTCCCGCACCGGCGTGCGGCTGATCTGCAGGGCCTGCGCCACGTCGCCCTCGCTGATCAGGTCCCCGCCGCGTAACAGGCCCGAGGTGATTCCGTCCTTGGTGTAGTCGTAGGCGCGATCGGTCGCCGGCCGGTCACGCGGGGCCAAGGGTGAAACACTCATCGGTGGCCCCTCTCCGAGGCGCCGGCGCAGCGCTGGGCGGTCAATTTGGTTCGCTCCCTGGGATCGTTCACGTGGCCGGGGACTGGCTGGCGGGTCCGACACGGCCCGGAGAGGTTGATCGCACGCTCACATCATGCTCTCTGGGTGACTCGTCACGCTTCGAATCGTTCCCTCTCACGCCTGCAGCCATATCTGACACCCTTGACCAATCATTCTGAGAGCCTTGACGGTAGGTCATCTCCGGGAGCCTGAGAAAGGTGGTCCCCACACTTGAGGGAAGGCAAGCTTGACGGAAGGCAGCTGATCACCTAGCGTTCTTTGTCCGACGTCATACGTTCTCGCCGGACATCACCGGGGGGTGGGGAGCACGGCAGAGTCGAAGCTGGACCTGGTGATTGAACGTCCGGACAGCTCGGTCCTCGACAAGGTGGTGCTTGCCGTTCGCCAGGCGATTGCGAGTGGCGCGCTGGCACCGGGTCGCCGGCTGACCGAACGCGAGCTGATGGAGCTCACCGGGGTGAGCCGGACTTCCATCCGGGAAGCCGTGCGGCGTCTCCAGAGTCAGGGGTTGATGGAGACCACCCCCACCCGCGGTGTCCGGGTTGCGGTCCTCGGCAAGACCGAGGTCCAGCACATCTTCGAGGTGCGCGACGCGCTCGAACCGGCGGCCGCGGAGCTCTTCGTGCACCGCGCGAGCGACGAGGAGGTCGAGGAGCTGGCAGCCCAGGTGGACATCCCTTCCGACGACCTGCAAACGAAGCTGGATGCCGCGTGGCGGTTCGACGAGATCCTGCGGTCCGGCTGCCGCAACCCGTTGTTGCAGGCGATCCTCGAGCCCCTCCATGCCCGGATTCACGCCCTCCGCCGCCTCTCGCTGACGATCCCGGGCCGTCAGGATGCCTCTACCGAGGAGTACAAGGAACTGGTCGCTGCGATGCGCGACCGCTCGCCCGAGCGGGCCGCTGCGGCCTCCCACCGACACGTCCGGGCGGCCGCCGACGCGGCCCTGGCCGCCCTTGACCTGCTGGACTCCGGTGTGAGCGAAGGAACCGGGCACCTGCGGAGCCCCTCTTGACCGACGTCGCCATCGTCGGCGTCGGCCAGTCCGACTTCGGCGCTCTCTATGCCACCCGGGACGCCCAGCGGGATGCCTACGCCCTGGCCGCTGACGCGCTCCGGCTCGCGCTCGATGACGCCGGCCTGGCGCGAGACGACGTCGACGCGCTCCTCTGCTCGCGGGTGGCCTACGGCCGGATGGCCGACGTGAGCGGCCTCCGCCATCCGCGCTTCGCCCATGACCTGGAGGGTTCGGGTCGGATGAGCGGCGTCGCCTTGTCCGAGGCCGTCGCCCTGGTCTCGAGTGGGATCGCCAACGTCGTCGCCTGCGTCTACGGCAACAACGGCCGTTCGGCCGGGATGCGCTACGGCGGCGAGGGCGGTGGGCAAACGGTCGGCTACGACCAGATGTACGGCATGACCTCGCCGGGGGCCTACGTCGCCATGATGTACCGCCGGTACCAACAGCTCTACGGGGCTCCCGACGACGCGCTGTGGCCGCTGGCGCGGAACAACCGCCGCAACGCGATGCGCAACCCGGGCGCCGTGTTCCACAAGGAGTTGACCGAGGAGGAGTACTTCGGGGCGCGCTACATCGCCGAGCCGCTCCGCCTCTACGACTACTGCCTCATCAACGACGGTGGCGTCGCCTTCATCGTCACCTCCATGGAGCGGGCGGCCAGCCTGCGCAAGGCCCCGGTCCGGGTGGCGGCCACCGCCGGCCTCGCCGATTTGACCAACTACTACACGACCACCGACTTCTTCTTCGGTGCCTGCCAGGACGTCGCGCGCCGCCTCTATTCGCAAGCGGGTCTCGGACCGGACGACCTCGACTGCCTCGAGATCTACGACAATTTTCTGCCGACGATCCTCTTCAGCCTGGAAGGCTTCGGCCACACCAAGCGGGGCGAGGCCTGGCAATGGGTGCGCGACGGCGCGATCGAGGCGGGCGGCGCCCGCCCGATCAATACCTCGGGTGGGCATACGAGCGAGAGCTACATGCAGGGTTGGGCGATGCACACCGAGGCGGTCCGTCAGCTCCGCGGGGAGGCCGGGGACGCACAGGTGCCCGGATGCCGCTCGGTGCAATACATCTGTGCCTCCCCGATCGTCACCTCGCACATCCTGACGACGGACTAGGCGAGGGAAGGAGAAGGATGGACGCTGCGACCTACCCCGGCCTGCTCCCCGCCGTCACGGAGGTGAACCGGCCCTTCTGGGACGGCCTTCGCGCCGGGGAGCTGCGCCTCCAGTCGTGCAATTCGTGCGCCACGAGGCGCTACCCCGAGAGCTATGTCTGCCCGAACTGCCTCTCCCCGGACTACACCTGGCAGGCGGCGAGCGGGCGGGGACGGCTGTGGTCGTGGATCGTCATGCACCAGCGCTATTTCCCGGCC
>WQVT01000089.1 GCA_009785715.1 Acidimicrobiaceae bacterium
GCTGGTCTACGGCCAGCTCGGCCACGTCCCGTCCGAGGGCGAGGCGGTCGATGCCCACGGCCACCGACTGGTGGCCGAACGCGTCCAGGGCCGGCGGATCGGGCGGGTCCGCATCCTCCCGTCGGTGGCTCTCCAGATTCCCCGGGGCGAGCAGTGACCGACTTCGGCGACGGCGATCGGCGGACGGGCTTCGCGACCCTGGTCGGACGCCCCAACGTCGGCAAGTCGACCCTCCTGAACCAGCTGCTCGGCCAGAAGGTGTCCATCACCTCCCCGGTGGCCCAGACCACCCGGAACCAGGTGCGCGGCGTGCTCACCCGGGCCGACGCGCAGGTGGTCTTCGTGGACACCCCGGGGATCCACAAGCCCCGCACGCTCCTCGGGGAGCGACTCAACGACACCGCCTCGGAGGCGCTCGAGGGCGTCGACGTCACCGTGCTCGTCCTCGACGCGACGGCGCCGGTCGGCCGGGGCGACCGCTTCGTCGCCGGGCTCGTCCCCTCCGCCTCCGTCTGCGTCGTCAACAAGATCGACGTGGCGTCCCGCGCCCAGGTGCTCGAGCAGCTCACCGCGGCCTCGGACCTCGGGCTGTCGGAGTACTTCCCCGTCTCGGCACGGACCGGGGAGGGGGTCCCCGCGTTGTTGGAGGAGATCGTCGGTCGTTTGCCGCTCGGGCCCCTGCTCTACCCCGACGACATGGTGACCGACGTGCCGGAGGCGTTCTGGGTGGCGGAGCTCGTGCGGGAGCAACTGTTGGCGGTGACCCGTGACGAGGTCCCCCATTCGATCGCCTGCCGGGTGACGGAGTGGGAATGGCCCCGGATCCGTTGCGAGATCCTGGTCGAGCGCGACTCGCAGAAGGGCATCGTGATCGGGCGGGGCGGGGCGGTGCTGAAGGAGGTGGGAACCCGGGTCCGGGAGCAGCTGCCCGAGGGGGCGTACATCGAGCTGTTCGTCAAGGTAGACCGCAACTGGCAGGCGCGGCCGAAGGCGCTGGAGCGGCTCGGCTACTGAGCGTTTGCGAGGAACTCGACGACGTCGGCCCGGTGGCGGGTCCGGCGCATCGGGGGGAGGGCCCGGACCAGGTCCCACCGGTAGCTGGCCGTGCCCAGCCGTTTGTCGAGCACCGCCACGACACCCCGATCCGACGACGAGCGGATGAGCCGCCCGACCCCCTGGGCGAGCAGCGTCGCCGCCCGGGGGACGTCGATCGAGCTGAACGCCGCCCGCCCGAGCCGGTCGCGGCGGGCCTGGAGGAGGGGATCGTCGGGGCGGGGGAAGGGGAGGCGGTCGATGGTGACGAGCGAGAGCGCCGATCCCGGGACGTCCACGCCCTGCCAGAACCCCATCGTGGCGAACAGGCAGGACTCCTCCTCGGCGCTGAAGCGGGCCACCAGGGCCGGCTTGGGGAGGTCGGACTGCGTGAGGATCGGCCAGGCCACCCGCTGGCGCACCGCCGCCGCGGCCGCCGTCATCGCCCGCCAGGACGTGAACAGCGCCATCGTCCGCCCACCCGCGGCGTCGATCAGGGCGACGAGCTCGTCGACCATGGCCGGCTCGTATTCGGGCCGGCGGGGATCCGGGAGGTGGAGCGGGCAATAGAGGAGGGCCTGGCGCGCGTAGTCGAACGGGCTGCCCACGTCGAGCTCGTCGAAGGAGCCCGCCGGCAGGCCGATCCTCTGCCCCAGCCCGGGCGGAATCGTGGCGCTCGTCATCACCGCGGTCGGGGCGTTCTCGCCCTGCCAGAGCAGCCGGTCCAGGCTGGCGCCGACGTCGATCGGGGCGACCCGGAGCACCGGGGCGTGCTCGGGCCCCTCGACCCACGCCACCTGTTCTTCACCGAGCGCCAGCACGGCGTCGATGTCGGTGCTGAGGTTCCCGGCCGCCTGCTGGGCGCGGGCGCGCCGGGCGGCCCGACCGCTGTCCTGGTCGTCGCCCGTCCCGACCCCGTCCAGTGCCGCCCCGCTCTGTCCCGAGCGCAGTGCGGCCTGCAGGCGGGCCAGGCGCTCGCGGGTCAGCGTCAGCGCCTCGCGGACGGTCGGGTCGAGCGGGAGCGTCAGCCTTTGGCCGCGGTGGGGGGCCAGCGTCGAATTCAGCAGGCCCGCCGCGCCGTCGACAGCTTCGACCGACGCGGACTCCACAATGAGCGGGCGGGCGAGGCGCGCCAGCGCCCCGAGGCGGCCGCCGGTGAGCTCGAAGCCGAGGCTGGCGGATGCGATGTCCTCGAGCTCGTGCGCCTCGTCAACCACGAGCAGGTCGTGGTCGGGCAGGATCCCGCCACCCGCCGCCAGGTGTGTGGCGTAGAGGTGGGTGTTGACGACGACCACGTCGGCGTGGACGGCCCGCTCCCGGGCGGCTTCGGCGAAGCAGCGCTTCCCCGACGGGCACCGTGCGGCCCCGGGGCAGTCCCTCGGCGCCACGCTGACCTGGCTCCAGGCGGCCGCGCTCGGCTCCCACGTGAGGTCGGCCCGGTCGCCGGTCTCCGCCTGCCGCCCCCAATCCAGCAGCCTCCGGATCTCCCGCGCAAAGGGCCCCGGGTTCCGGGTGGACGGTTCCTCGAACATCCCGCCGTCGGCGGACAGGGGGTCGCCGGCGCCCTCGAGCTCCTCGGCCCGTTGCCGGCACAGGTAGTTCGAACGGCCCTTCAGGACCGCGAACTCGAACGGGTCTTTCGCGCCCAGCTGCTCGGCGAGGAACGGGAGGTCCCGCGTCGCCAGCTGATCCTGCAGGGCCTTGGTCGCCGTGGCCACGACCACCCGGGTACCGAGCACCAGGGCAGGCACCAGGTAGCCGAGGCTCTTGCCCGTCCCGGTGCCGGCCTGGACGATGAGATGGCGCTGCTCCTTGACGGCCCGCGCGACCGCCGCAGCCATCTGGCGCTGGGACGGCCGGTCCTCGCTGCCCGGGAGGCTCGTGGTGACCCGTTCGAGCGCCGCCTCCACCTCTGCGTTGCCCGCCCGCACGTGCGTGCCCGCCGGGACATCGGCCGCGTGCGGGGTCTCCGGGGTCACGGCTGCTCAGCGTACCGACGCCCCCTCGCCCGACCCGGGACCGACCTTTTTCTGCTCCGTTTCTGCTCCGGCGCCGCAGCCGATAGAAAGCTGCCATGGATCTGCGCATTTTCACCGAACCGCAGCAGGGTGCGTCCTACGACGATCTCCTCGCTGTCGCCCGGGTAGCGGAGGAGGAGGGATTCAGCGCGTTCTTCCGCTCCGACCACTACCTGGCGATGGGCGACTCCGACGGCCTCCCCGGGCCGACTGACGCCTGGATCACCCTCGCCGGCCTGGCCCGGGACACCAGCCGCATCCGGCTCGGGACACTCGTCACCTCCGCCACCTTCCGCCTGCCGGGCCCCCTCGCCGTGGCGGTCGCCGAGGTCGACGCCATGAGCGGCGGGCGGGTGGAGCTGGGGCTCGGCGCCGGCTGGTACCTGGCCGAGCACGAGGCCTATGGCATCCCGTTCCCCTCCACAGCCCAACGGTTCGAGGTGCTCGAGGAGCAACTGAGCATCATCACCGGTCTCTGGGCGACCCCTCGGGGGGAGAAGTACCGCTTCTCCGGCAAGCACTATCAGATCTCGGACAGCCCGGCGCTGATCAGCCCCGTGCAGTCCCCCTTCCCGATCATCGTCGGGGGCCACGGGCGCCGGAAAACGCCGGCCCTCGTGGCACGCTTCGCCTCGGAGTTCAACGTCGCCTTCTCGCCGCCGGCGGATTTTGCCGACCTGAGCGGCGTGGTGACCGAGGCCTGCCGGGCCGCCGGCCGTGACCCGTCCAGCGTGCGGCGGACGGCGGCGGTCGTCGTCTGCTGCGGGGGCGACGACGCCGAGGTCGCCCGGCGGGCGCGGAGCATCGGCCGGGAGGTGGACGAGTTGAAGGCCAACGGTGCGTGCGGCACCCCGGACGAAGTGGCGGCCAAGCTCCGGGAGTACGCCGCGGCCGGCGCCGACGGCGTCTACCTCCAGGTCCTCGACCTGGCGGACCTCGACCACCTCCGGCTGCTCGGACGCGAGGTGATCCCGAAGGTGGCCTGACCGGCCGGCGCCGCTGGAGGCTGGCCGCAGGCCGGCCGGCGGGCTGGCAGCCGCCAGCCGGCCGGCCCGTGGCCCGGATACGCCCTCGTTGTGTGCCGTTTCGGCCGTTGTGTCTCAGAACGCGCGGTATACGCGCGTTCTGAGACACAACTCGGTGCTCGCCGCGCCGCCCGCGCCCGGACTCTCCACGGGTGGCTACCGGACGCGGTCGGAGGCAGGCGATACGGTGCTCGCAATGGACCTCTCCGGCCTGGATCCGAACCGCATGCCCCGCCACGTGGCGTGCGTGATGGACGGCAACGGTCGGTGGGCCACGCAACAGGGTCTGCCGCGCACCGAGGGCCACCGTGCCGGCGAGGTGGCGCTGTTCGACGCCGCCCAGGGCGCGCTCGAGCTGGGCCTGCCCTGGTTCACCGTGTACGCGTTCTCGACCGAGAACTGGCGGCGCCCGGGCGACGAGGTCCGCTTCCTCCTGAACGTCATCGCCGATCAGCTCCTCACGCGGCGGCGAGACGAGTTGCACCGTCTCGGAGTCCGCATCCGCTTCATCGGCCGGCGGGATTGGCGGGTGCCGCGCTGGGTCGCCCGGCGGATGGACGAGGCGACCCGCCTGACGGAGGGCAACAAGAACATGACCCTCACCGTCGCCTTCAACTACGGCGGGCGCGCCGAGATCGTCGACGCCGTCCGGTCCATCGTCGAGGCCGGGGTGCCCGCGGCGCGGATCAACGAGAAGACCGTCTCCGCCCACCTCTACGACCCGAGCATCCCGGATCCCGACCTGGTCATCAGGACCTCGGGGGAGTACCGCATCTCCAACTTCCTGATCTGGGAGCTGGCCTACAGCGAGCTGGTCTTCACGGACGTCCTGTGGCCCGACTTCCGCCGCGAGCATCTTCGCGACGCGATCGCGGAGTTCCAGGCCCGCAACCGACGCTTCGGGACCACCGGCGGGGCCGACCTCGACGGCCTCCCCGGCTGAGGGGAACGAGGAGTCCAGGGTGGGTCTCTACCGCGACGACGCCGTGGTGCTGCGCACCCACAAGCTCGGCGAGGCCGATCGGATCATCGTGCTTCTCACCGAGGGTCACGGCAAGGTCCGCGCGGTGGCCAAAGGCGTGCGCAAGACCAAGAGCCGCTTCGGCGGCCGCCTGGAACCGGGCAGCAACATCCGCCTGCTGCTCTACGAGGGCCGTGAACATCCGCTCAGCGGTGACGGCGGTGGTGGTCGCCTCGACACCATCACCCAGGCCGAGACCATCGAGTCCTATCGCACCATCCACGACGATCTGGGCCGGCTGGCGGACGCCATGGCGCTGCTCGAGGCGGTCGATCAGGTGGCGCAGGAGCGCGAGTCCGACGCCCGGCTCTACCGCATGCTGCAGGGCGCCCTGCGGACCCTGGCGGAGCGCCGCGCCCCGCTGCTCGTGGCCGGCTTCTACTGGAAGCTGCTGGCGCTCGAGGGCATGGCGCCGCAACTGGACGCTTGCATCCGTTGCCAGACCCCCATCGAGGAGACGCAACCGGTGGGACTCGACCTCGCCGAAGGAGGCGTGGTGTGCCGGGCGTGCCGCCTGGCGGCAGGTGGCGGCGGTCGGCTGCTGCCCGCCGGCCCGGACGCCGTCGATCTGATCCGCCGCATCCTCGGGGGAGACCTGGTCGGGGCGCTCGCCGAGCCTCCCGGGCCGGCGACGTCTCAGGTCGCCGACCTGGCGACCGTGGCGCTCGAGGCTCACCTCGAGCGCCGCCTCCGCTCGGTCCGCATGCTGCCCCACTGAGCCCCGGCGCGCTCCGGCCTCGACGCCCCGGCCGGGCCGTCCCGTTCAAGGCGCGAAGCGAGCTCAGGTGCGGGGGTGGATCGCGCCCTGAACTGCCGCCGCCCCCAACAGCGAGCCCCGCCCGCCCCGCCAGCCCCCGCCCAGCCCACCCCCGGCCACCAGGCATAACCGGAGGGGAGATGTCGCACCACCCAACTAGGTTGCATGCCATGTCCGTCTCGATGGATGACATCGTCAGGCTCAGCAAACAGCGGGGGTTCATCTTCCCATCGGCGGAGATCTATGGAGGATTCCGCTCCACCTACGACTACGGGCCCCTCGGCGTCCTGATGCTGCGCAACGTGAAGGAGGCCTGGTGGCGCTCGAATGTCCAGTTGCGCCACGACGTCGTCGGGCTCGACGCCGCCATCCTCTCGTCGCCGAAGATCTGGGAGGCATCCGGCCACCTGAAGAACTTCACCGACCCGCTCGTCGACTGTCGCAACTGCAAGGAGCGCTGGCGCGCCGACCATCTCGAGGCCGACCCGGCCGACGGCAAGATCCACTGCCCCAACTGCGGCAGCACCGATCTGACCGAGGCACGGGCGTTCAACCTGATGTTCAAGACCTATGCCGGCCCGGTGGAGGACGACGCGAACGTCGCGTACCTGCGGCCGGAGACGGCGCAGGGGCACTTCGTCAACTTCCTGAACGTCCTGCAGACGAGCAGGAAGCGCCCGCCGTTCGGCATCGCCCAGATCGGCAAGTCGTTTCGCAATGAGATCACTCCCGGGAACTTCGTCTTCCGCACCCGCGAGTTCGAGCAGATGGAGATGGAGTTCTTCGTCCCGCCGGCCGACGCCCCGTCCTGGCACCAGTACTGGATCGACACCCGCCGCCAGTGGTACGTCGACCTCGGGATCCCCGAGGAGATGCTGCGCCTCCGGCCCCACGAAGCAGACGAGCTTTCCCACTATTCGGCCGGCACCACCGACATCGAGTTCGACTTCCCCTGGGGATGGGGTGAGCTCGAAGGCATCGCCAACCGCACCGACTACGACCTGAAGGCGCACGCCGAGGCCAGCGGGGAACGGCTCGAGTACTTCGACCAGTCGACCGGCGAGCACTACGTCCCGTACGTGATCGAGCCCGCCGCCGGCGCCACCCGGGCCATGATGGCCTTCCTCATCGCGGCCTACCAGACCGACACCGTGGGGGGCGAGTCCCGCACCGTCCTGCGCCTCCACCCCCGGCTCGCGGCCTACCAGGCCGCCGTGCTTCCCTTGTCCCGCAAGGAAACGCTGATACCGATGGCCAATGAGGTGCTCGACCTTCTGCAGCCGCACATGATGGTCGACTACGACGAGACCCAGTCGATCGGCCGCCGCTACCGCCGCCAGGACGAGATCGGCACGCCGCTGTGCGTCACGGTCGATTTCGACAGCCTCGAGGACCATGCCGTCACCATCCGCGACCGGGACACCACCGAGCAGAAGCGGGTGGCGATCGCCGACGTGGTCACCGAGGTCAAGGCCCGGCTCGGGCTCTGATGCCGCAGCGACCGTTCGGCCAGCGACTCTTGAGTCAGCGACTGTTGGGTGACGGACAGTTCCCGGTGCGCGTGGGTTCGTCGGCGTAGGGTGCGTTCGTGGGCATCGTCGAGGAGGACATCGCCCGTGTCCGGGCGGCTACCGACTTCGTGGCCCTGGCGAGCGAGCACCTCGCCCTGCGTCGGGTGGGACGGAGTTGGGTGGGGCTGTGCCCGTTCCACGGCGAGCGGAGCCCGTCGTTCAACCTGAACGCCGAGCTCGGCCTCTACCACTGCTACGGCTGCCAGGCGGGCGGCGACGTCATCACCTTCGTGCGCGAGATCGAGCACCTCGACTTCGCCGAAGCCGTGGAGTTCCTGGCGGGCCGCGCCGGGATCGCCCTGCGCTACGACGAGGCGCACACCGGCCGCGACCACCAGCGGCGGACCCGGATCCACGAGACCCTCGAAGCCGCCGTCGAGTGGTACCACCGGCGGCTCCTCGAGGCGCCCGACGCCGCCGCGGCGCGGGCCTACCTGCGGCGCGAGCGCGGCTACGACGGGGAGGTGGTCCGCAGCTACCGCCTGGGGTGGGCGCCCGAGGGCTGGAGTGAGCTGGTTCGCTCGCTCGGCGTGGCACCCGCCACCCTGGCCGACGCGGGCCTCGCCTACGTCAACGA
>WQVT01000090.1 GCA_009785715.1 Acidimicrobiaceae bacterium
GGCCTCCCTCATCCAGGCCGAGCCTACCGTGGAGAAGCCGGATGACCGTTGCCAGCTCATCTTGAAGCCCGGGCGCGAGCGCCGCTTCGCGTATCTCGAAGCGCGCGTCTTCAAGCGCCTCGAGCACGCGGAACGCCGCTTCGAGTTCCAAGTCCAGGGCACGCGGGACCGGGTCATCAGACCGATTCACGCTCAGGAGTCTGCCTCAACGCTGTGACGCCCTCAGGAACGCATGACCCTCGGCATTCTCGCCAGACGTCCGCCGCCAGCGTCCACCGGGCCGCCCACGATCGGGCGCCGCAGCACGTAGACGACGCTCGCGCCGAGCACCCCCGCCAACGCCGACCCTTCCACCCACGCCTCGAGGCGCTTGGCCCATCCCGGTGGTGTCTTGATCGCCGCCGGCCACGTGTGGCAGTACCGGCGCGACTCGACCACGAACCCGGCCCGCCGAAACTCCGGTTCGCTGATCCACGGCACGAAGTGATCCTCGCCGAGGCCCTGGCGCTTCATCCGCTCCTGAGCGAAGGCGATCGCGGGATGCCAGAGGTTGGGCTCGGTGGCTACCCAGACCCCGCCCGGCCGCAGGGTCGCGTTGATGACATCGAACATCTTCGGGCGGTCATCGAGATGGTGGATGACGTCGATCGAATAGACCACGTCGGCCGACCCCTCGGCCGGGAGCTCGTGGCTCCAGGCGAGGTTGTCGAACCGGTAGGTGCTCTGCCCGTAGGCCACGAGATGCTCGTCGATCTCCACGGCCGTAAAGTCGGCGAGAGGAAAGCGCTCGGCGAGCCGGGCGCAGATCCGCCCGGTCCCCGAGCCGAGCTCCACGACATTGCGTGCGCCATCCGCCCGCAGGGCCTGCGCAATCAGGTCGAGGCGCCGCTGTTCGAAGTGTCCCCCACGTGAGGACTCGTACTCGGCCGGGTCCGCTCGATCGTGGGTCACCCTCTTCATGAGGCATTCTGCACTGCGGCATGCCACGCTCGACAGGGCCTTCACCTGATATTTCCCCCCGCGTGGCCCCCGGTTCAGGGATCCTCTCTTCGCTCAGCTACGGACGAAGTACAGACCCTCGTCGACCTCCGCCGCCGGCAACTCACAGTCCGGGTAGGACCGAAGACCACCGGTGACGGCCGTCGTCAGCGAGGCCGGAGGCGGACTCGAGCTGAAGGGCCATCGCCAGTAGCTGAGCCCCGTCCACCAATCGAGTGGACCGAACACCTCCCAGAACGAAGCGTAAATCGTTTGAATCTGGGCTGGGTTCAGAGTCACACCGGCGTTCGCTGCCAGCTCCCCGAAGTAGATGCCGCACCCGGTCTGGGCGTGGGCCACCGCCGCTTGCTGCGCAAGGGCCGTCCAGTCCTCGACGGCGTTCGCCATGGTGTCCGTACGGATCGTGGGATAGGCGTCACCGCCGATCCAGTCGAGGCAGGCCCAATACGGACAATCAATGGGCGTGAAGTCCGCGCTCGTCGTCACCGGTCCAGAAAACCCCGCCGAGCGCAGCCACGCGATCAACTCGATGAAGCTCTCACCGTAGAGGGAGGAAATCGTGCTGAGCTCCGTATGCACGGCAGCGACATCCATCAGTTCGACAAATGGCTCCCAGCATTTCGCAATGTAATCCTGCATCCAGAGTTCCATATTGGCGGGGAGAATCCCTGTCCGGAAGCCGGTGTCATAGGGATCACCGACGTAGCTGTCGCAGTCTATGATCGGCTTCCACACCACCTGGAGCCCGAGGCTGCGAGCATATTGGGCGGTGCTGATGAAGGCTGCAGCGTCGCGCGCGGTCTTCCCGATATCCGAATCATTCCAGTTCTTCATCACATAATACGGACCGAGTGCAACCGAATTGGCTCCCACGGCGGCGATTCCGTCGATATAGGAGGGCACGGCATCGGCGAACCAGCCGACCAGTCTCGTGGCTTTCAAGACGTCTCCCCGAACCCGACGAAGCCGAGCCGCAACGCAGCCTGACGCACCTGCTCGGCGGTCAACGCCGCGGCATACACGGCGAGCCCGCAATAACCGTAGGACGACGCCAGGTCGATCCCGGCAATCGAGGCCGGGGCCGTGGTCGTCCGGTCGGTGGCCGCCGGCGAACAGAGGGCGGTCCGCCGGGCGCCGGCTATGACCAGGGGCTCCGCCAGGGTGGTCCCGGTCTTCACCGACCATCCCACGACCGTTGGGATGGCCCGGCCGGCGGTCGTTCCGAAGGTATCGGCGGGCCAGTTGAGGTCGTTGTACGACGTGCCGTCCCACGTGGCGGCCGTCTTCTGGCCCTTGATGGCCAGCAGGACGCTCGGAACCTTGCCGGCGGCCCGGGTCTGGAAGACGTATTGCCCGTCGAAGGCACGACTCCCGCTGAAGTCAGCGGGGAGGAACGAAACGAGCACCGTCCAGTCGGGGATCGCACCCCCGACGAAGCTGCACCCCATTCCGGCCTTGGCGGAGGACGAGTGAAGGTAGGGAAAGCCGGCGAGCGGGCGGGGCACCGCTGCAGCGCCAGGCAGAGGCCCGCGGCGGAAGGTCATCCGCTCGCCGGCATTGACGATGAGTTCGTTCCCGCTGCCCGAGAAGTCCTGGCCGACCCGCCGGCCGGGTGTGAACTCGGCTCGGTCCGGCGTGCCGGCCAGCATGTCGGCGGCCGACCACACCAGGATGGGGTCGGGAAGGGTCAGCGGGTCCACGGACGCCGCCGGCGCGCCCCCCACGACCGAGAGGATGGACTTCGCCACGGTGGTTGAGACCGACGCCGAGCCGGTGATCATCCAGTGCTTCCCATCGCTCGACACGATCCCGACGACGTCGACCGACCCGACCCCACCGGAGCCCCAGCTCGGCTGCGACCCCTCCACCTCGGGGGTCAGCCGTGGATCAACGGTCGGCCCGGTCGTCGGTTGGCGGAACTGGAGCAGGCGGTTCCACAGTCGCCCGGTCGTCGGCGCCCCCGCTACCGGCAGGATCGTGGTCGATGCCACTCCGCCGAGTGCGCTCGGCGGCAGGACGACCGTGAATCCGTTGGCCCGGTTCGGATCGATCAGTACGGCGTCACCGCCACGGGGGTGCACCGTCCGCAGCGAGCCGCTCGTCGCCGCCGGGTCCGCCGGGCTCTGCCAGGCGGCCGTTGACGGCCCGTTTGCGGTCAGCACCTGGCCGACTCGTGGAGCTGCACTTGTGACGTTCACGGCGCCCGCAGTCGTCTTCAGCCCGCTAGCGACCACCGGATCGTTCGGTGCCGCCGATGCGGTCTGGCGGCCGAGGCCGACCCCGGCGACCGAGATGCCTGCGAGCATCGCTCCCGCCCGGGCGACGAGTGAACGCCGACTGATGTGCCGCTCCCCGGACCCGCCGTCGGGGCGGCTGTCCGGCGCGTCGTCCATGCATCCATCATCCGCGAGTGGACGGCGCAGCGGCCAGAAAGGATTTGCCACACCACCTACTCTTTACGAAAGCTGACACCCGGACTGCTCAGGTTCCGGTCTCTCAATGTCCGGTTGGTGAACGGGTAGTTTCGGTTCTCCGTCAGGAGGGTGAGCATTGCTGCGGGCCTTTCCGCGAGGACCGTCGGGTGTGCCAGGGTAGCGACACGCCGCCGGAGCGGGCGGCGCGCGGCCGGTCCCGACCGCTTGCCGCCACGGAGGATCGATGGCCTCGGTCGACGTCTACGACGCCTACACCGCCCCCGACCAGAGCGACATCGACCTGTCCGTGGTGATGCCCTGTCTGAACGAGGAGCAGAGCGTCGGCCTGTGTGTCACCAAGGCACTCGAGGGCATCGCCCGCTCGGGCCTGCGAGGCGAGGTCGTAGTGAGCGACAACGGCTCGACCGACCGCTCCGTGGAGGTCGCCGCCGCGGCCGGCGCCCGAATCGTCCACCAGCCCGAGAAGGGCTACGGCAACGCCTACCTGAAAGGCTTCGCCTCCGCCAGGGGCCGGTACCTCGTCATGGGTGACAGCGACGACACCTACGACTTCACCAAGCTCGACGAACTGGTCAGGCCGCTGCAATCGGGAAACTACGACTACGTCCTCGGCTCCCGCTTCGGCGGTGAGATCAGAAAAGGGGCGATGACCTGGAGCCACCGCTACGTCGGCAACCCAATCCTCACCGGCGTGCTCAACCTGTTCTTCGGACTGAAGAGCACGGACGCCCACTCGGGCATGCGCGCCTTCACCCGCGAAGCCATCGACCGCATGGGCCTCGGCTGCGAGGGCATGGAGTTCGCCTCCGAGATCGTCGTCAAGGCCGCCAAGGCCGGCCTGCGGGTCACCGAGGTGCCCATCGTCTACCACCCCCGGATCGGCGAATCCAAGCTCAACGGCGTGCGCGACGCCTGGCGGCACCTCCGCTTCATGCTCATCCTCGCCCCCACCTACCTGTTCATCTACCCCGGCCTCACTCTCTTCCTCGCCGGGCTCATCGGCCAAACCGTGCTCCTCAGCGGCCCCGTGCGGGTCGGGGGCCGGGAGCTCGACGTCCACTTCAGCATCCTCTTCGCCCTGATCACGATCGTCGGCAGCCAAGCCCTGATCTTCGGGACCTTCACCCGCACCTACAGCAAGAGCATCGGCCTCGACCAGCAAAGCCGCCTTTCCGACTGGGTCGAAAAAGACTTCTCGCTCGAACGAGGACTCATAGCCGGCGCCATGTTCTTCCTCGCCGGCTTCGGGGTCGACCTCGGCATCCTCATCGAATGGATCAACCGCTCCATGGGCCCCCTCAACGCGATCCGCCCCGCCCTCTTCGCCCTCACCTTCATGACCCTCGGAATGCAAGTCCTCTTCGCATCCTTCTTCCTCAGCATCTTCCGAATCAAAGTCCACACCATCACCCCAAGGCCCGCCACGGACAGCGCGGGTTCGACTTCCGGGGCGAACGAGACTTCTGGCTGAGCCCTCGAAGGCGGCCGATTAGCCGGCGTGGCGTCAGGCGACCGCGCTCACCGCATAGCCCGAGGAGTACTGCTGGATCACCGGCAGCCTTACGACCGCGCTGTCGATCGCTACGACGGTTCGCGCGGCCCATCGAGGCATCGTCGGCCTCAACCATGCCATCGGACCCGTGGCAAAGTCCGTCCAGACAATACGGACGTCGGAGAACCCGGCCGCCCGGGCGGCCGTGATCACCTCCTCCGGATCGAGCTCACGCTCGTCGGGCGAGTGGTGCTCGTCATACGAATCCTTGACGAAGCGAGCCAGGTGGCGGACGAGACGGCGGTTGGACGGGTCGATCGTGACGAGCCGGCCACCCGGCCGTAGCCAGTCGTGTGCTCGACGCAGGGTCGGCTCGACCATGGAAGGCGGCAGATGATGGAGAAAGGCAAGTCCCCAAACGGCGTCGAACGACTCACCGGGCAATTCCGTGTCAACGACATCGGCCTGGCGGTAGTCCAGGTTGTCGACGCCGGCCTGGGCCGCCTGCCGGCGCGCGAGCTCGACGGCCTCGACCGAGAGGTCAATACCGAGGATATGTTGCACGTCGGCGGCAAGGTCGAGCTCCAATCCACCTTCGCCGCATCCCAATGAGAGGACGCGGGCATTCGTGGGAGTCAGGCGCTTCACGATCTCTGCGTCCCGTCGGTGACGTGCCTGGAAGAGTGGAGACTGGAAGAAGTCAGCGTTCTCGCCGTAAAACTCGTCGTGATGAGCTTGCTCTGACACGCTCCCTCGCCTCGTCACCTTGGATCTGCAGCGAACTGCGACTCAGCCGTCTTTCGGCGAGGGGACTCTATGGGGCCGGGCTCGTGGCAACGACGAGGGAGGTCGATATTCACCTAACGTTCGAGCGGCGGACACGCTCGCGCAAGCTCACCACCTTCCCAGACATGCGAGCGGTCAACCGGGGACGCATCTTGTAGGTGTCCGGTTGGTGAACGGGTAGTTTCGGTTCTCCGTCAGGAGGGTGAGCATTGCTGCGGGCCTTTCCGCGAGGCCCGTCGGGTGTGCCAGGGTAGCGACACGCCGCCGGAGCGGGCGGCGCGCGGCCGGTCCCGACCGCTTGCCGCCACGGAGGAGCGATGGCCCCGGTCGACGTCTACGACGCCTACACCGCCCCGAACGTCCAGTGCTGAGTCGCCTGCTCGCGGCGCTCGGCATGATCGCCCTGACCACGGGCATCGTGCTCCGCGTCCAGGAGCGATCCAAATTGCGGGCGGCTCGGCTCCTGAGCGAAGATTCCGAGCTCTTCTCCTCGAGTCGCCTGCAGCTCAGCATCAACCTCCTCCGCAGGAGACATCCGGAATTCGTCGCGGATACGACGCTCACGGTGCGCCAGACGATAGCCCTGGTCATCGGGATCGGCTTCGTCGGCCTTTGCCTCGCCGTCTCCGTCAACCTGACCGTCGTAGTGCTCGTCGGCCTGTTTATCGGTCTCTACCTCACCGCCCTTCTGGTCCGAATCCAGATCTTCCAGCTCGGCCTGAGCAAAAAGGGGACCGTCGCCATCGCCGACGACAAGGCCCGCTCCTTTCCGGCGGACCTGCTGCCTGCGTATACCGTCCTCGTGCCCGCCTACCGTGAGCCTGAGGTCTGCAGCCGGCTGGTCGAGAATCTCCGGGCCCTGGACTATCCCCCGGACAAGCTCGAGATCATGCTGCTCCTGGAAGCGGACGACCACGAGACGATTGCCGCGGCCGTCGAGGCGGTTGGCGACTCTCCCATCTTCTCGATCGTCCGTATCCCACCGGCCGAGCCGCGGACCAAGCCGAAGGCCTTGAACTACGGGCTCGTCCAGGCCCGGGGTGAACTTGTCACCGTCTACGACGCCGAGGATCGCCCGGACGTCCTGCAGCTTCGGAAGGCCGCGATCGCATTCTTCTCCGCACCGGACGACGTCGTCTGCCTCCAGGCGAAGCTGGACTTCTTCAACCCCCAACAGAATCTCCTGACCAAGTGGTTCACCCTCGACTATCGGATGTGGTTCGGAGAACTTCTCCCGGGTCTCGTCCAGCTTCAGGCACCGATTCCCCTCGGTGGAACGTCCAACCACTTCCGCAAATCGGTGCTGATGGAGATCGGCGGTTGGGACGCGTTCAACGTGACCGAAGACGCCGACCTCGGCCTGCGCATCTACCGGCTCGGCTATCGAACCGGCGTGCTCGAGTCGACCACCCTGGAAGAAGCGAACAGCGACTTCGTCAACTGGATCAAGCAGCGTTCACGTTGGTACAAAGGGTACGCCCAGACTCTCCTGGTCCATCTGCGCGACCCGGAGGCCTTCCGACGTGACGTGGGAATACGCGGGATGCTGCTCGCCTGCCTTTTCGTGGGCGGCACCCCGCTGCTCGCCGCGATGAATTCCTTCTTCTGGACGTGCGTAATCGTCTGGTTCGTCTTCCACCCCCACTTCTTCCTCGCCGTTCTCCCGACGCTCACGTATTTCCTCGGCCTCATTGCCTGGGTCATCGGGAACGCCGTAATCATGTACGGCTGGCTCCTGAGCGCGCAAAAGGCTGAGGACAAGCTGATCGTGGCGTCGCTGCTCTCACCGATCTACTGGATCATGATGACGACCGCCGCCGCCAAGGCGTTCCTCCAGCTGCTGACCGCCCCGTCCTACTGGGAGAAGACCCAGCACGGACTGGACACCCTGGTCGAGACCGTCGAGGCGCCGGCCGCCTGAGCACGATGACTACCGTCGACCTCCCCCGCATCGTCGACCCCGATCTCGACCTCCCTGACTGGACCCTGGAGCGACGGATCCCGCTCTGGCGCCGGGCCATCCGCCGGGTCTTGGCGATACGCGAGATCGGGATCCTCACGATCCTTGCGCTAGCCCTCTACAGCTACGTCGGCTGGTACATGTTCTACGTCCAGCATTTCTTCATCAACGACGAGCTCAACCGTACCGCCGATGCCGTCTTCGTCACCGTCGGCCGGGATCCCCACCTGGGGGCCATCGGCTTCTA
>WQVT01000091.1 GCA_009785715.1 Acidimicrobiaceae bacterium
CGGAGGGTCTAGGGGCAGCCGTCACGCAGCGAGGACGCGGAGCGCAGCGGCCCGTAGCGACCCTTGGCGCTCCGGTCGGTTGCCACCCCCACCCTTGCGTCCGCCAGCCCTTTGGGCTGGCCTGGGAGCCTCGTGGGGTTCTGTCAGCAGGCACCTGCGGGTACGGAGCCCGAGAGGAGAATCGAACTCCTGACCTACGCATTACGAGGAGGCTCGCCCTCATCTCCGCCCGTCCGGAGCGTCGCTGATCGTGGCGTCCTGGCGGTCAGAACCCCGGCCGTGGTTCGACGGTGGGACGGTCAGCGACAGTCGAGGACGGCTGGCGACGGAGTTGTTGGGCGGAATGTTGGGCATTTCGGGGTCACGGCAGGCGGTCACGCCAAAATCCGGGACGCCGGCGGCTGTGCGCCACGGCGACGATCCAGAGCAGTCGTCAAGCACGATGTAGACGATCCCGTAGGGGAACCGACCTACGGCGACCCGGCGAATCTCGTCCGGACCAGGATCAGCAACCAGAGGCGCAGTTTTGGGCCAGTCAGCCACAAGGTCGACCGCCCGCCAGACTTCGGCCAGGAAGTTGGGGTTCGACTCGTACCGGCCTTCTGCATCACGCAAGTCATCGAGTGCTCTGACGTCGAACCCGACGCGGAGCGTCACCGCTCGAACTGCCTGCGGACCTCTTCGTAGGGGATGGGGACGACCTTGCCCGACTTGATGTCTTCGACGCGGCGCAGGATTTCAGCGTTCCACTCAGCCTCGACAACCTCGGGGTCGTCGAAGGGCTCGTCGTCGAGGCTCTCCAGGAGCTTGTGGGCCAGCTCGGCCCGCTCCGCTCGAGGCAACGTGAGCGCCGCAGCAACGACATCTGAGTGCTCGGCCATGGTCCAAGTGTACGCCGGGCTAGCATCATCCGCCGTGGGCGAGGATCACGGCTCGGCCAACGAGGCCTTTAGGCCGAGACCCCGGAGGCCGAGACTCCGGCCCGTGTTGGCTGTCTCCTACGACACGGGGACCGGCTTTGGCGGATCGGTGTGGCTGGTGGTGGCATTGCTCTTTCTGGTCGTAGCGAGCGTCACCTCGGGTGTGCTCAGCGGCGTCTTCTGGGCATTGGCGGGCTTGTTTGGACTGATGGCCGTTGTCCTCCTGGGCGCCTACATCAGTGGCCACGGACGAGGTGGTTGGACCAGGAATCTGTAGTCGTCGTTTGGCACGTCGGCTTCGCTGTTTCGATGCTCGCTATTTGCCCGCCCGGCCGCAGGCAGAGGTGGGCTGCGACGCCAGAGCGCCGGTCTTCGGTGGTCGTCTGACACAGGCCGGGAATGTGCCTCTGACCAGCTGGTTCCCTGGAGCCCGAGAGGAGAATCGAACTCCTGACCTACGCATTACGAGTGCGTTGCTCTGCCGTCTGAGCTACTCGGGCCTGACCTGCTGCTTTGTAACTGCGGAGCGCGAGGTTAGCAGGTGAACCTTCGGTTCAATCTGCGGCCAGAGCCTGTGGGCCTGGTGTCTGCGGTTCGCCCATGTCGCTCCCCCAGGTAGCCGTTCAGATCATCAGGGCAGGCTCCAGCACTCGAGGTGACACGCTTCCCTCGGTGATGAGCGACTCGGCCGCGCAGCACGGAGAAGCGGGGCGTTCGGCGAGTCCCGTGTCGGGACGCTCAACTTCCTGGCGGGTAGGTCGTCAATAGTCCGATCCGCAAACGAGATCTGCCGACATGGAACGTGCGTATCGAACAAGTTGCCCGATAGGGCAAATTGAATACATAGCCTTCCTTGGTTGAGCCACGCATGCGGCACACGTGCATCTTGACATTGCGACATTAATTTTGGTCAGCATCTTCCGAGTCTCGGCGGACAATGGGCGTGCGATTGATGTCAGTGGTACATCGAACTGCACAGTTGCCCGGCGGCTGCGAGGCACATCAATGAAGGACCAGACAAGGAAGGTACGTTATGTTCGGTTGGAATCAGATTCGTAAATCGCGGCACCGCCTCGGGGGCCTTGCCTCGGCGGGTATCGCTGCGCTCGCGGTGACCGTCGGTGGGACCGCAGCGACGCTGACCGGTGTCGCAATCTCGGCGCCGCATGCTTCAGCCGCCACACCGTGTGTCGATCAGACCTTCGACTACCTCGATGTGAATCTGCGCCTCGGATGCGTCGTCGACGAGCAGGTTCTGCTCAACAACCTGCGGAACCGCGGCATTGCGGGGCCCAATCAGCTTCTTGCGGTCGACGGCCAGTACGGCCCGCACACCAGCGATGACGTGGCGGGGTTCAACAGCGTGTGGACGTTGAACGGCTGGAGCGGTGAGACGAATCCACAGACTTGGCGTGCGCTTTGCGCCGTCAACTATCGATACGGATTCCACGGCGTCTACTGGGCCGGAGCCGGCTGCACGCCATCTTCAGGACGGGTGGCTGAGACCGGAGCTGCTCCCAACTCGGCGCGGGCACGACCTTACGGTATCGCTAGTGCTGCGGCGACCCACGACAGCCTGCTGGGGTGACCCCGCGTTGGGCGTCACCCCAGTTCAGGGGATGTGACGCCCATCGGCCCGAGCGAGGACATCAGGCATTGCCGATCGAGTCCGGCGGCACTTGGCCGATCAGGCGCGGTCGTGGAGCGTGACGTGGTAGCCGTCGGGGTCGGCGAAGGTGAATGTCCGACCGAAGGGACCGTCGATCGGCGCAGAGACGATGGTCTGTCCACCGGCGACGAGTGCATCATGGATGGCCTGGACGTCGGTGGCATGGAGCCAGATCGCGGCACCGATGCCGGGCTGAACAACGGAGGAGAGATCGCTGCCGGGAACGATGTCGCGGAGCGCGAACGCGATCGGCGTCGTTTCGAAGACGACGGCGTGCGGGGGTCCCGCTGGCGAGCGGACCAAGCCCAGGTATTGCTCGTAGAACGCCTGGGAAGCGTCAAGGTCGCGCGCTTGGAGCGAGATGAAGTCGGGGCCGGTGGCGGGCATGGCAATGCTCCTTCTCTTCATTGGTGTCAGTCTTCTGACACAGACAATCTATGTCAGAATGCTGACATGAGTCAAGAAGGTGTCGGCGTCGACCTGGAGACGTCGCTGGGCTACCTGCTCAAACAGGCATCGAGCGCCCTCCGCGCAGCCATGGAGGAGGTGCTGCGCCCGCTCGGGATGACGGTGACGCACTACTCGTGCCTCGAGCTGCTGGCACAGCGCCCGGGGTTGTCGAACTCCGAGCTCGCGCGAGGAGCGTTCGTCACCCGGCAATCGATGAACGTGCTACTCCAGGCCCTGGAACGAGACGGCTACGTGACCAGACCTGCGGAGGCGCCCGTCGGGAAGGTCCTTCCCGCACGGCTCACGCCTCGCGGCCGGCAGAGCCTCAAGAAGGCGAGCGCAGCCGTCCGCTCGGTTGAGGTGAGAATGCTTGCCGGCATGACCGAAACCGAGCAGTCAGACGCGTTCCAGATCCTGCAGAGCATGATCCACTCCCTCGGCGGCGGCAACGACGGTCCATAGCTCAGCCCCGGGACACGTCTCCGCGGGGCTGCTTGCACTCGTCGGGTACCAAGCCAGACCCGACGATCCTCTCCTGCGAACCGACGCCGCCATCACGTTGCCGGCTCGCACATCATGGCCGACACACTGCCACGCCCTCCTACACCGCCCCCGACCGGCTGAAGCGGCCGGCGAACTTGAATTCGATCTATGGCATCATTCACGGCGGTGATCGGCACGATTGGGTACTTCAGTGGTCGTTGCCCTCGGAGCAGCCACGCTCAATTTCCCTGTTGTAGCCATTCGGGGCCGGCTCTGGCTATAGGGAGCCTTCCCCATATCGCGCCTCTTCCGGCGAACTGCGCCCCTCTATAAAGTCCGCGCTTGGCGGACAGTCGAACACGAGGGGCACTTCGTGCCGACCTACTGCTTTCGACATGAAGGACAGGAACACAACCGTTGCCGGATGTGCGCGGCAGCGGGAGCACGCCTAAGAAACGGGAGGACAGCATGAGGATCAGAAACGTGGTGGCGGCGGTCGGGAGTTCCTTTGTACTCGCCGGAACAGTTTTCGCTTGGGCCGGAACGGCCAGCGCGACGTCGACGAACTGCGCGGACAACGTCTGTATCCGGGTCGTCAATGCCGCGAGGGGCTCGAACTACATCGAGACGGCGCAGGTATGGTCGCCGGATGTGACGGTGATCCCGTCTGCGACCTATCGACTCCTGTACGACGGAGTGGTGCAACAGGCGCAGACAAACAGCAGTGGAAGCGCCACGTTCGGGATCTACGGGTACCTGCCACCGGGTCTTTGCATCCAGGGGGGCGAGATCGGCGTCGGTCGGAGTTCCTGCTGGGTCGTGCCCTGAGCCCGGACGCTGGAGAAATCTCGGTTCAGTAGCCGGTGGGTGGCGTGCTCGAGTTGAACTCGCAGTACGCCACCCCTGCGCCGGCGGTTCCCCGTTCAGCGGATGCCGACCGCCAGCGCCGGACGAGCGCGCGGTCCGATGGACCCTGGGGGACCGCAGACGCTACGAGCCTCCGCTCACTCGCCATCGGCGGGTAAGACGGAATCGTTAGCCGGCACTGGCTCCGGCGGCGTCGAGGCGACGGTTTGCTTCCTGGACGACGTCGTCGGACAGCGGCCCCGCCGACGCGGTGACGACGTTCTGGTGCAGGTGGTCGAGGCTGGACGTGCCGACGATCGTCGTGTCGAGACCCGGATGCGCCAGGGTGTAGCGCAACATGAAGGCGGTCCGGCTCTGCCCGTCGAGCAGGTCGTCGAGGTCGGCCTGTTCCCACCGCTGCTGCATCGTCTCGCTCGGGACCATGTAGTAGGGGCGACCCTCCCAGTCCTCGGGCGCTCCCCGGGCCACGCCACCGCGGATGACGATCCCGTGACCGGTCTCGGCGGCACGGGCTATCCCGGACTCGTGATCACGCTGCAGCGCCGAGTACGGAATCTGGAACGCGTCGAAGACACCCATGTCGATCTGCTCATCCAGCGTCGGCAGGACCGCTGAGACACCAACGAAGCGCACCTTTCCCTCGTCGCGGAGGCGGAACACCTCCTCGAGGCCACCCTCAGCCTCGAACTCCTGACGAGAGAGGCTGCGGTGGAACTGGACCAGGTCGAGGTGGTCCGTGTTGAGCAGTCGCAGACTGTGCTCAACGCCCGCCCGGACGTTCTCGGCGGTGTGGACATGCTCACGCGACCCCGGTGGCGCGTCCGGCACGCAACCGCACTTGGAGGCGAGCACGTACTCGTCTCGTCGGTGCGAGATGTAGGCACCAATCAATTCCTCGCTCCGGCCATAGTCGATCGAGGTGTCGATGAAGTTGATGCCCTCATCCAACACCGCGTTCAAGAGACGACCCGCGTCCTCGTCGCTGATCGACGGGCCGCGGTCACCCCCGCGCAACTCCATCGCACCGAAGCCGAGCACCGTCACCTCGAGCCCCGTGTTGCCGAAACTGCGCCGCTCTAGTCCCACCATCACCACCCCTTCCCCTCTGCACCTCTTGGTCGAGCCGTGTCTACCGCGAGGGCGCGGCCAGTGCCAAGCGAATCGGTCCGGGCGCCGGGCAGATCAGGGTCGGGCCCCGAGCACAGGGCCCGCATTGCTACCTCATCCCGGGTCCCGAACAACCAGCTGACCCGGCGCGCTTACCTTCCGAGACGAGCGGTAGGAGACATGCACGCGACGGACTACCCGCGATCGGCCCCCGGCGCCACTTGATGGTGGGCGCTCTCCAGCAGCTCGGTCAGCTCGTCCCATCGGATTACGCCGGTGTCGAGGTGGACAGCTAGCCACCCACGATAGCCGTGATGCGGTGACGGCGAGAAGCGTTGATCCTGACGAAGCGCATCGACCTCGAGGGGGTCGGCGAGGAAGTGCAAGGAGCGGCCCGACTGGGCCCATCGGGGGCGAGGGGGTGACGAGGTGCCGTTGAACAGAGCGAAGCGTCGTCTCCCCACCCTGAAGAGGGCTCGGCCTTGAAGCTCGGCCTCTTCGACTGCTCGGAGGCGTCGACAGATAGCTCGGATCCGGTCCAGCGCCGCGTTGTCCAGAGGATCGGTGAGCGATGCCACACCACGCAGTCTTGCCCGGTAGGTGGGCCGGCCACGGGGAGCAGAGGACCCGACGAAGGCTCGGCCGTCGCTCGGCGGTGAGGCAGCTGTCCCGGATCGCAGCGAGACCAGGAGCCAGCACCGCGGTGGCGGCCATGCTGACGATGAGCTCGTTGAGGTGCACGCCCCCCATGGACCCGAGGAAGTGGGCGCCACCAAAGCTGAGAATCCCGCCGTCGGGGGCGACTTTCTTTCGAAGCGTACAAAATGGCAGGCGTGGAACAACTGCCGATCGAGATCAGTGACGAGACGTCCCCCGCCGATGAAGTCGCGCTGCGCGATGCTCTCTTCGAGTTCAACTGCCAGACGACCGGCTACCGGGACGTGCGCTCGTTGTCGTGCTTTCTCCGACACGACGACGGCACTCTTATCGCGGGTATCGACGGTTTCACCTGGGGCGGCTACGCACGCATTGAATACCTGTGGGTGTCCGGCCCTTTCCGCGAGACGGGCCTGGGGTCACGCTTGCTCGAGGCCGCAGAGAACGAGGCGCGCGCCCGTGGGTGCACCACAGTTGTTCTCGACACCCACTCCTTTCAGGCCCCTGAGTTCTACCGCCGACGGCACTATATCGAGGTCGGCCTGACCCGGGAGACACCCAGGGGTCACACTCAAGTCTTGTTCCAAAAGCCGCTCTAGTTGCCGGGACTTTGGCGGGCGGCGGTTGCGATCGGGAAGAAAGGTCTGATCTTGCCGGCTAGGGCGAGAACCTCGAAGACGTGATCGGCCAGGTGCCGCTACCAAGCGGGCTCCCGACCCGGTGGTAGGGGGTACGTGGTCGGCTTAGTCATGGTCTGATCTTTTGGGATAGTTGGTCTCAGCGGCGGGTGTTGCGTAAGCCGTCGTCGGGGGATGTGTGGCGTCGGGCGCTACCGCGCAGCTGAGTTCTTTGGCCGCCTCATGGATACGCCTGGACAGGGTGGCGACGTCGGGGTCGTCGACCCAGCGGTCGAAGCCACGCTGGAAGATCGCCACGCCGACGTTGGCGAGTAACCGAGCATTGCCGGCGTCGACCCCCCGGTGTCCCAGTGCGCCCGCCAGTGCGACGGCGATGTCAGCGAACTTGGTCCGCCCCCTTTCCTGCAGCTCGGCGCTCCCGGCGACGACGGCGCGCCGCTGGGCGGCGAGCGGCGCGACACGATCGGCCAGCTCACCGCTGACGTCGGCGAGCGCGGCCACCAGCGCTGCGAAAGGGGGTTGCGCAGGGTCAGCGGAGAGGACGGCTTTGGCCAGGGCCGGCGGTAGTTGATCCGAGCCAGCGAACAGCACGTCGCGTTTGTCAGCGAAGTAACGGGAGAACGTCCGCCGGGTGAGGCCGGCGCGTTCGGCGATTTGGGTGACCGTGACGTTTTCGTACCCGAGCTCGAGGAACAGGTCGATCGCGGCAGCCTGCAACCGCTCTGCGGCTTCCGGGTCCCAACGCGGCACGGTGTCACGATACCAGTGATGTCTCAGTGAGCCATGATGATGGTACGCTGGCGATGTCGCATTGAGACATCATGGAGCTGGAGGCAGAACAATGACCTTGACCGAGCAGCGGATCGTCATCATCGGAGGCAGCTCAGGCATGGGCCTGGCCACGGCGCGGGCAGCGGCCCGAGAGGGCGCCGTAGTGACGGTCGTCTCGAGCAGCCCTGAGCGAGTCGACGCTGCCGTGGCCGAGCTGCCGGCCGGCTGTGACGGCGCGGTTGCCGACGTGCGTGACGAGGACGCCGTCGCCGAGTTGTCCGAGCGCTTGGGCGAGTTGGACCACCTCGTGTTCACC